>DATKAB010000003.1 GCA_035498555.1 Candidatus Sulfotelmatobacter sp. | reverse complement strand
GCCGGACCGATTGCGCCTCGCGATCAACGCTCCGGCGCCGGCATTCCTGGTGATCGCCGACGCCTGGTTTCCCGGCTGGACCGCGACGCTCGATGGCGAGAGGACGGCGATCGCGCGCGTGGACTATCTGGTGCGCGGAGTCGTGATTCCCGCCGGGCGGCACGCGCTGCAGATGACTTACGTGCCCGAGGGCTGGGACCAGGCGTTGCCGGTCACGCGCGCGGGGCTCGCCATCGCCCTGGCCTGGGCCCTGGGCCTGTTGGCGATTCCTGCGGCCTTGAGAGCCCGGCGCGAGGAACAGCGGCTTTAGCCCGCCTGAACAATTCCCGAAACCCGCCCGGGCTGCATGGTTGCTCCTTGGATTGCGAGGCGAAACGCCTAGGCTGGCTCTCGAGTCGGGTCGACCCAGAAGGCCCGGCCGGAGAGTGCCCTGGCGGCTGTGGGGCAGGAACTGGAGGATGGCATGCGCAATCGTATCGTGGCTCTCGCTGCCCTCGCGGGAATCGTCATGGCATCGCCCGCCCTGGCGGCACACCATCTGTGGAAGGCGTCGGAGATCTTCTCCAACGCCTCCGGCACCGTGCAGTACGTCGAGCTCTTCTGCCCCGCCGCCGGCGAGGCCGCCCTCGGCCCGTTCACGGTCACGGCGAGCGGGCATACCTTCAACTTCGTGACCAATCTTCCCAGCACGGCGACCGCCAACACCTGGGTGTTGATCGCGACGCCGGGCTACGCCAGCGCTCCGGGCGCAGTGACCCCGGACTACACGCTGGCCTCCGGCTTCCTCGGCACCGGCGGGGGCACCCTCAACTACGCTTCCGGTATCGACATCTGGAACTATGGCGCGATGCCGACCGACGGCCTCCACGCTCTGGCGCGTGACGGCTCGACCCCGGTGAACACGCCCACCAACTTCGCCGGCCAGACCAGCACCATCAACGTCGGCACCGCGGTGCCCATGCTCCCGACCTGGGGGCTGGTGTTGATGGTGGGAGCGCTGCTGATCGCGGCCAGCGCGATGCTGCGCAAGCGCGAGGCGTCGCTCGCGTAGTCTGCCGCTCGCGATCGCATTCGCGGAAGCAGGGGCGGGTGGAGTGATCCACTCGCCCCTGGCATTTCGCTCAGCGACCCGAAAACAGCTGCAGCCCGAACGCCCGCTCGATCACCCAGACCGCCGCCAGCCAGGCGATACCGAGCGAGCCCGCCCCCATCACCACACGGGCGTACCACTTCTGTCGAGACGCGAAGAACAGCAGCGGCAACACTGCGGCCACGACCACCAGCTGGCCGATTTCCACTCCGAGGTTGAAGGAACCGAGCGCCAGCCCGCGTGCATGGCGCGGCAGCGCAAGATTGTTGAGCGCGCCGGCGAAGCCCATTCCGTGCACCAGTCCGAAGGTCAGCGCCATCAGCCAGGCGCGACCCGGCAGAAACGGGTGCAGGTTGTTCCAGGCCGCTGCGAACACCGACAGCGCGATCGCCACTTCCACCCACTGCGAGCGCAGCCGGATCACGCCGAAGAAGGACAGGCAGAGCGTGAGCGTGTGCGCCAGCGTGAACGAGGTGACCACCTTCAGCACCTCGCGCCAGGTCGGCCAGAAGCCGCCACGCGGCTTCCACTCCCGCCCGCTGCGCGTGAGCGGCGACGGTAGCAACAGCGCGAGCAGGAAACAGATGTGGTCGAGGCCGCTCCAGATGTGCCAGATCCCCTCGCGCACGAACCCGCCGACCGTTTCCCAGAAATGAAACTGGTGGACGTCGATCGTGACCGAGCGCAGGTCGTTGCGGAACACACCGACCGAAGTCACGGTTTCGTCCTCGATCGAGAAGTAGGCGCGATGCGTGGGATCGACGTCGAACAGCATGTCGCAGCGCAGGGTGAGGTGGTCCGGCGGCGACGGGCACCGGGCGGAGAGCCGCAGCACGACCTGGCTCATCTCCGGCTGCCACTCCATCGGCGCCGGCGCCAGCGTCACGGCGCACGCGCCGCTGTCGGCGGCCAGGGTCAGCCGCCTGGCGACGTACTCGCGAAGGCGGATCTCGTTCGAGCGGAGGTCGAGCCAGCCCGGATCTCCGGAGACCGAAGGGTCGAGGCCGATCGCCCAGCGCGCGTCGCGCAGGTTGATCTCCCACTTCCCCTCCAACTCGCGTCCCGAGATCTGCAGCGAGAGCTGACTCATGCCAACGCCGTGAGCGAAGGCCGGCGGCGAAGCGAGCAGGGGGGCAACGCTCATGAGCGCGAGCGCGGCGAGGACGAAGCGGCCCGAACGAGCGCCGGCGCCTGAAGTCAGGAGGTCGAATCGCACCGCGCGGATTATTCGGGGGTAAGCCCAGGACCGCAAGCTTGCAGAGGCTCCCGGCGCGTGCCAGAGTCGCGCGGTTTGATGTCACGACACTCGTGCGTTTCCGCGGCATGACGAATGCGCCGCGCCACGCGGGGAGAGCCATGCAGCTCGGAATGATCGGACTGGGTCGGATGGGCGCGAACATGGTGCGCCGGCTGATGCGCTCCGGCCACGCCTGCGTCGTCCACGATCGGGTGCCCGAGGCGATCGCCGCGCTGACACGCGAGGGGGCGACCGGCGGCTCGACGCTGGTCGAATTCGTGCGTGCCCTTGGCGCGCCGCGAGCGATCTGGATGATGGTGCCGGCAGCGTTCGTGGACGCGACGATCGAGTCGCTGCTCCCGCTGCTTTCCCCGGGCGACACCCTGATCGACGGCGGCAACTCGCACTATCAGGACGACATCGATCGCGCGAAGCGGCTCTCGGCCGCCGGCCTCCACCTCGTGGACGTGGGCACGAGCGGCGGGGTATGGGGACTCGAGCGCGGCTACTGTCTGATGATCGGCGGCGAGGCCGAGGTGGTGAGGCGGCTCGATCCGATTTTCCGCAGCCTCTCACCCGGGCTCGGGCAGATTCCGCGCACTCCCGGCTGGGAGCAGCGCGGCGGCACCGCCGAGCACGGCTATCTCCATTGCGGCTCGGCGGGCGCCGGACACTTCGTCAAGATGATCCACAACGGGATCGAGTACGGAATGATGGCGGCGTACGCCGAAGGGCTCAACATCCTCGAGCACGCCGGCATCGGAAGGTCGACGGTCGCGGGGGACGCCGAGACTACGCCGCTGCGGCATCCCGAGCACTACGCCTACCAGTTCGATCTGACCGAGGTCACGCAGGTGTGGCGGCGAGGCAGCGTCATCGCCTCGTGGCTGCTCGACCTGACGGCCCAAGCCCTGACCGCCGATCCCCGACTCGAGAAGTTCGGCGGCCAGGTGTCGGATTCGGGCGAGGGGCGATGGACGGTTCAGGCGGCGAACGACATCGGCGTTCCGGCCCACGTGCTCACCGCCGCGCTGTTCGAGCGCTTCGCTTCGCGCGACCTCGACTTGTTCCAAAACAAGGTGCTGTCCGCCATGCGCTTCGGTTTCGGCGGGCACCTCGAGCGGAAGTCCTAGGACTTCCGCTTCCGGATCGTGATGTCGCCGTTCACGATCTTGACGCGGATCACGCCGCCTCCCTTTCCGGCCGTGCCCGTCCCGCGCACGTAGCGCCGCGGCGAGCCCTGGCTCGCATCCCAGTCCGAAGTCTCGCTCAGGTTCAGCGGGAAGTCGCTCTTGATATGGGTCCTTCCGTCGAAGTCCCTGGTGTAGGCGGTCTCGAGTTCGAAGCGCGCCGAGAGATTGGCCGGCAGCTCGAGCGTGGTGGCGCCGGTCCCGCTCATGACGTCCACGGTGTGCTCGGCGCCGTCCCCCTGGACGATCGTGATCGTGACCTCGCCCGCTCCGGTGCGCGCCCATACCGAGCCCGAGCAGGGGCCGATGCGAATGTCGCCGCCGCCGGTGGTCGCGCTCACCCGGCCTCCCGAGCGACCCACCGTCACGTCGCCGCCCCCGGTCTTGAGTTCCGCGCCCTTCGGGGCCTCGTCGAGATCGATGTCGCCACCGGCGCGAGTCACGTGCAGCAGGCCGGCGCCGTCGGCGCGGGGAGCCGGGTCCTCGTCGAAGTCGATGCGGCTGTCGTGGACGTGTAGGTGATTCAAATCCGCGGTTCCGCCCGAGCCGTCGTCACGGTACACGACCGGTCCACTCCCCGAGCTTCCCTTCAGTCCGCCGGTGACGCGGGACAGCACCACTTCGCCGCCCCCGGTCGAGACGCGGCCGCCGAGCTCGGAGTCGGAGACGCGAATCCCGCCGCCGCCGGTGCTGAGCGAGGCTTCGCCTTTCAAGTGCTCGAGCCTGAGGCTCCCGCCGCCGGTGTGGCCGCGGAATTCGCCTTCGAGATCGGAGAGCGTGATCTCGCCGCCGGCCGAGCTGACGTCGAGATCGAACTTGCGCGGCACCCGGACGACGAACTGGTGCGACGTCGAAACGTTGTCTTGGCCGCCCTGCTGCCAGGCGTGAAGCCTGACGCCGCCGGACACGCGATCGAGTGACACACGGGTGCCCTCCCAGTCCCGACCTCCGAGATGCGCCTGCACCTCAACCTTCGACTGATCCCAGCCGCCCACGCTCAACGAGCCACCGGCTTCGAGATCCACCTCGAGTCGTTCGCCCGAGCCGGCGTTGACGGTGTACCGGCGATCGGGCCCGGTGGTATTCCCGGCCGCGTCCGCCTGGGCCTCGGCGGCTCGCAGCGGCAATGGTCGAAGCGCCGCCAGCGGCACCACCAGCGCCGCAAGGGCGGTCCATGCCAGCGCGAGCGCGCGTCGCGAAGGGACGTGCCGTGGCAGGCGGTCGTCGAGCACCGCCAGCAGCCGGCCCTCGAGCTGTGAACGCCTCGCCATGCCGACCGCGACCCCGCCGGCGAGACGAAGCGTTCGCGATCGGCGCGCGACGTCGAGCAGCAGCGCCGCGTATTCGCCGCCCGGAGTCCCGAGCGCGAGCACGCGATCGTCGCACGCCCGCTCACTCTCCTGGCGCATCGCGCGCGCCGCGTACCAGATCAGCGGATGGAACCAGAACAGCGCGCAGGTGGCGCTCGCCAGCGCGCTCGAACCATGGTCTCCACGCTCGGCGTGCGCCAGCTCGTGCGCCAGTGCCGCGCGGCGCCGCGAGGTCGGCCAGTCCAGGGCGTCGTCCGGAAGCATCAGCACCAGCGACCTCATCTGCCACGTGAGCGGCGATCCGACCCGGTTCGAGCGGAGCAGCCGAATTCGCGCACGCAGCGACGCCCGCCTCGCCTCGTCATCGAGGAGCCCCAGCCATCCCTGGTCATCAATCGGCGCCGCGGTGCGCGCCAGCCGGGCGAGGCCCGCGAACCCCAGAGCCCAGCGCGAGGCGAGGACGATCACCCCGAGCAGCCACAGCGCGACGAGCGAGCTCGCGCCGATCGCCGGCATCTTCATGCTCGGCGGCCTCGCGGGCGAGGGCACCGCGCCCGGAGCGAGCTCCGGAGCGGGAGCGCGTGCCGGCGATTCCGCGGCCACGGCTGGCGAAGGCGAGGATGGGAGGGACACGGCCTCGGGGCGCGGGGGGAGGAATGCGAGCCGCACCGGGACGCCCGGCACCAGCGGTGCCAGAATCGCCAGCGCGGCGGCGCCGGCCAGTGCGAGGTGCCAGACCAGATGGCGGTGGGCGGCGGGCCTCGAGCGCATCAGGGCCGTGGTCACAACCGCCGCGAGCAACAGCAGTGTCGCGCCGGCCAGCGCGGCGAGCGCGCGGGCTGCGAGCGGAGACAGGATCGGGAGCGTCACGGGCGACCTCCATTGCGGCGAGCGCGCTCGACCAGCTTCGCCAGTCGATCGAGCTCCTCCTCCGAGGCGGGTTTCTGGGCGCCGCCCAGCATGGCCGCGACCGCAGCCTCCATCGAGTTGTTGAAGAACGTGTGCAGCACGTGCCGGGCGGCCTTCTTCTGCACCTGCTCGGCGCTCTGCACCGGGAAAAAGACGTGGCGAGGTCCCTCCCAGCGGTGGCGCACATGCCCCTTGGTCTCGAGCAAGCGGAGCATGCCGCGAACCGAGGAGTAGCTGGGAGGATCGGAGAGTTCGCTCAGAACCTCCGACGCGGTCGCGTGCCCGCGCCGAAACAGCACGTCCATGATCTGGCGTTCGCGCCGGCCGAGCTCGGCGTAAAGGGTGCCCATGAAGGCTCCTGTGCGGGAGTGGAGAAACGCTTCGTCGTGTGCTACTGCACTAGCACAATGCGCATACATTAGCGGTGCGCGACGGCGCCGGTCAAGCCGATGAACGTGGAAATTCCGCCGCCCTGGCCCCCCGGGGAGGGGCGGGTTTCGATTCGGAACGCCCGGCCCCTACATTAGAGTGCCCGCCGGCGCAGCCGAAGCGCATTGCCGATCACCGAAACCGAGCTGAAGCTCATCGCGGCGGCGGCGAACATCGGGCTCAGCAGCAGACCGAGCGCGGGATAGAGCACCCCGGCCGCGATCGGAACGCCGAGCGAGTTGTAGACGAACGCAAAGAACAGGTTCTGTCGAATGTTGGCCATGGTCGCACGGCTCAGCCGGCGGGCGCGCACGATGCCGCGCAGATCGCCCTTGACCAGCGTGACGGCGGCGCTCTCGATGGCCACGTCGGTGCCGGACCCCATCGCGATCCCGACCTGCGCCTGCGCGAGCGCCGGCGCGTCGTTGATGCCGTCCCCGGCCATCGCCACTCGGCGACCTTCGGCCTGCAATCGCTTCACGATCGCGAGCTTGTCCTCCGGCATCACTTCCGCCTCGACGTGGGCGATCCCGAGTCGCCGCGCGATGGCCGCGGCGCTGGTGCGACCGTCGCCGGTCACCATCCACACCTCCATCCGCTCCCTGCGGATCTCCTCGAGGGCTTTCGGAGTGGATTCCTTGATGGGATCTTCGACGGTGAGCATCCCCGCCATCGCCGCGCCGCGCGCGATGAACACCGTGGTCCGTCCGAGGGCCCGCTCGGCTTCGGCCCGCTCACGCCAGTCGCCCGGCGGCACGCCCCGCTCCTGCATCCATCCCAGGCTGCCGAGCGCGATTCCAACGCCCTGCATCTCCGCGCTCACGCCACGGCCGGCCACCGACTCGAATCGCGTCACGCTCGCCGGCTCGACCGCCTGCCGCCGGGCCTCGCGAAGCACCGCCGACGCCAGCGGATGCTCGCTGTGCTTTTCGATGCCCGCCGCGATCGCCAGCAACTCGCGCTCGCCGATTCCCGGCGCAGCCAGAACCGCGACCACGCGCGGCCGCCCCTCGGTCAGCGTCCCGGTCTTGTCGAGAAGCAGGGTGTCCACTTCCCGCAGGGACTCGATCGCCTCGGCATTGCGGAACAGCAGGCCGAGCGTGGCGCCGCGGCCCATGGCAACCATCACCGATATCGGGGTCGCGAGTCCCAGCGCGCACGGGCACGCGATGATCAGCACGGACACGGCGGTGACCAGCGCGTAGGGGAGTCGCGGCTGAGGCCCGAAGATCGCCCAAACGGTGAAGGACAGCACGGCCACCCCGATCACCACCGGGACGAACCAGGCCGAGGCGCGATCCGCCAGGCGCTGGATCGGCGCCCGGCTTCGCTGTGCTTGCGACACCATCGCGACGATTCGCGCCAGCAGGGTATCGGCGCCGACCTTTTCGGCGCACATGAGCAACGCCCCGCTGCCGTTCAGGGTGGCGCCGACCACGCGGTCTCCCGGCGCCTTCTCGGCGGGAATCGGTTCGCCGTTGACCATCGATTCGTCCACGGCGCTCGAGCCCTCCAGTACGATGCCGTCCACCGGGATCTTCTCGCCCGGACGCACGCGCAGCCGATC
This sequence comes from Candidatus Sulfotelmatobacter sp., assembly GCA_035498555.1. Lineage (NCBI taxonomy): Bacteria > Pseudomonadati > Acidobacteriota > Terriglobia > Terriglobales > Candidatus Korobacteraceae > Candidatus Sulfotelmatobacter > Candidatus Sulfotelmatobacter sp. The sequence goes on along the minus strand of DATKAB010000003.1, from coordinate 112,306 downwards.
CCCGACCCGGATCGCCTCGAGGGGAACGTCGGCTTCCGAGCCGTCGAGCTGAACGCGGCGCCCGGTGCGCGCGCTCAGCTGAAGCAGTGCGCGCAGCGCCGCGCCGGTCCGGCCACGCGCCCGCAATTCCAGCACCTGACCCAGCAACACCAGCGTGACGATCACCGCGGCCACTTCGAAGTAGACGCCGACCTCGCCGTGCGCGTCGCGCAGCGCGGCCGGAAATGCCTGTGGTGCGAGCACCGCCGCCAGGCTGTAGAGGTACGAGACCACGACGCCGAGGCCGATCAGGGTGAACATGTTGAGGCTGAGGCGGCGGATGGATTGCCCCCCGCGTTCGAGCAGCGGCCAGCCCGCCCACAGCACCACCGGAGTCGCGAGCGCCAGCTCGATCCGCTGCGAGGTCGGGCCGTGGAGCCAGGCGAGCGGCGTTCCGGCATGCCCGCCGAGCATCGCGATCGCGAGCGTGGGCAGCGCCAGCAGAGCGCTGACCGCGAAGCGCCGCGCCATGTCGGCCAGCTCCGGATTCTCCTCCATGGCTTCCAGCGAGACGTGGCGCGGCTCGAGCGCCATGCCGCAGATCGGGCAGCTTCCCGGTCCGATCTGGACCACTTCGGGATGCATCGGGCAGGTGTATTCGATGCCGGCATCCAGGCCCGACGTGCTGGAAGATGCGACCACCGGCGGCGCTTCCTTGGGCACAAGATACCGTTCGGGATCGGCCTCGAACTTCGTCTTGCAGCCCGTTCCGCAGAACACGTAGGTCGCGCCGCGATGTTCCGAGCGAATCGGCCCGTCGGGACGAACCTTCATGCCGCACACCGGATCGATCATCGGCCCTGCGGAGTCCACGGGCGGCCCTTCGTGCACGTGCATGACGGAAGACTAGTGGACTCCCCCGCGCGCCGACAATCGCACGCCCGGTCGCATTCGTCCGGTGTGCTAGCCTCAATGCTCAAGTCCGGCATTCCGCCGATCAATTCCCGAGGAGCCATGGTCCGAGCCGAGAACCCGGGTTCCGAGCGAGCCGCAAGTCGAGGGCCTCGGGGCTCGAGGATTCCGGCGTTCCTCCTCCTGGCTGTCGCTCTGTTGCTGGCCCTGATCGCGACGTTGGCGCAGACCTCGTGGGGAGTGCGATTCGCGGCGCGGCTCGCGCTCGGGGCCGCCAACCCCTGGCCGGACTCTCATCTGACACTCCGAGAGGCTCGAGGCGGACTCTTCACCGGATTCACGCTGGTCGGACTCGATTTGCGCGGCCCCCGGGAAACGCCCCGCGCGCACGTCGACACGCTCGCGCTTGGCTATCGCTGGAGCGAGATTCTGGGTTCGCCCCATCACCTGCGGCAAGTCCGAATCTCCGGCGTGAGCGCGGTCACCACGCGCGGCCGGGACGGGAAGTTCGATCTGCTCGCGCCGTTCCTCATGTCCTCGAAGCCCCCGCGCCGGAAGGAACCCGGATTCGCGCTGGCGATCGATCGCGTCGACCTTCGCGGTCTGGCGGTCGAGGCTCGCCTCCCCGGCCGCGAGCCGGATTCTCTGGTGCGGCTCGAGGCCGAGACGGCACGACTGCACGCGCTGCGTCTCAACGCCCCGAGCACCACCCTGGTCCTCGACACGCTCGCCGCGAGGGCCGAGCTCCGCACCCCGCCGGCGCTCGAGCTTCGGCTCGTGGCAAGCGGCGACCTGGCGGAGGATCGGATCCGGATCGCGACGCTCGAGTCGCGCGGGCCGCGAAGCCGGATCGACGCCGCGGGGAGCCTGCCGGTTCCACACTCGGAGCATCCCTCGTTCGAGGGGTGGCGGTTTCACGCCCGGCTGGCCCCTCTGGCCGGCAGCGAGCTCCAGCGATTGCTCGGCTTCGCCTGGAATCCCGGCGACGTGCTCGCGGACCTCGAGGTGCAAGGCCATGGCCCGGCGCTGACGGTGAAGGGGGAGGCGACGATCCGGGCTGGCCGCGCCGATCTCGACGCCGAAGCGATTCCATCGGTGGCGGGCCCGATTCGTGCGCGGGCGAAGTTTTCGGCGAAGGAGTTCGACGTTGGTTCGGTGCTGGGACGCGCCCCAGGGCAGCTGGTGTTCAACGGCTCGCTGGACGGCGATCTGCACGGCCCGGATCTTCGGCACGTCAGCGGCCCGCTTGCGCTGGCCGTGGATGGATCGCGCGTCGACAGCATGACGATCGATCGCGGGCGCATCGCCGCCCGGTTCGATTCCGGTCGGGCCGCCCTGGCGATCGAGGGCGCGGCGCGTGGGCTCGAGCTGACGGGCCATGGCGAGGTCGCGCCGTTCGAGGATCCGTTCGACTACGACCTTTCCGCAGACGTCACGATTCCGCCGTTGCCCGCGGCGCGCCTGGCGCGGCGTGACGCGCGCCCGCTGCTGGCGGGACGTTTGAACGCGCACCTGGCCGGGCACGGCATGACTCTGCCCGAAGCGGCGGCCACGCTGGTCGCGACATTCGCTCCGGACGCGAGCGCCCGGCCTCTGATCGGCGCGGGGCGGCTGGAGGCGCGCCTGGCGAAGCGAACCGCCGACGCCGGGCTCAGCCTGGTGGTCTCGGATGGCTCGCTCGACCTCGCGGCGAGCGCAACGCTGGGTGCCACGATTCACTATGCGCTTGCGCGCGGGCGCGTCCGGGGAATCGACCTCGCCGCGCTGTTGGGCGATTCGACGGCCAGCCGCCTCGATGCACGCTTCAGGGCCGAAGGCTCGGGGTTCGACCCGCGACTTGCCCGTTGCCGGGTGCCGCTCGATTCCGTGAGTCTTGTGCTGGGCCGGCATCGCATCGAACGGGGATCCGCCCTGGCGACACTCGAGGGCGGCCGGCTTGAGCTGCGGGCCGGCGCAAACTGCGACGGGGCCGCGGTGCGTCTGGAAGGCTCGCTCGCGCCGATCGCGCCGAGACTCCGGGACGCGCGTCTGGACTGGAGCGTTCAGGACCTGGACGTCGCCCGCGTCTCGGGCGATTCGTCGCTGGCGAGTGCGCTCGACGCCCACGGGAGCGTTCAAGCTTCGAGCGCGGACCTGATCGCGGCCTGGCGCGCCGTGGGTGGTGGGCGACCGGCGCCGGACGGAACGCGCACTCACGCGACCATGACCATCGAGCCGTCGACCTGGCGCGACCAGCGGATCGAGAGCGGCAGGCTCGAGCTCAGCTCCGAGCGCCAGATCGCCTCGTTCTCGTCCGAACTCGAAACCAGCGCAGGTCGCGCGCAGCTCACCGGAGAGGCGCGCGTCTTCGATTCGCCACCTTCGGTCACCGTGAGTCAGCTGGCGTTCTCCGAGGTGGCTCTCTCCCGCCTGCTCGGTAATCCGGCCCTCGCCACCGATCTTCGCGGCACGCTCTCGGCGCGTCTGAGCGGTCACAGCGTTTCCGACCTGAGCGGAGACTACCGGCTTGCGCTCGACGGCTCGACGATTCGAACCGTGCAGCTCGATCGGTTCCGCTCCTCGGGATCGCTGGATGCGGGCAAACTCGCGAGCGAGATCGAAGCCCGCTCCGGCCTCAATCGGCTCAGCGCGTCCCTCCACGGGACGCCGTTCGCCCGGCCCGCGCGGCTCGAGGCGCAGGGTCAGTTGCTCGCCGATGCGCTGGAACGGCTGATCGATCGGAAGATCCCGCCCACCGGGGCGCGCATCGATTTCAGCCTGGCACTCGCGCGCTCCGGTGCCGGCCTCGATTCGATGTCCGCCGAAGGTCGGATCGCGGGTCGCGCGCATCTCGGCGAGGCCCGGCTCGACACGATCGCCACCCTCTTTCGCGTCGATCGCGGCCTGGTCCGGGTCTCGCAGTTCCATCTCGACGGCAATGTCACCACCATGGACGGATCCGGACAATGGGCGATCCCCTTCGCCGCTCGGACCGATTCCACGCGGCTCGAGCTGCACGGCACCGCCCGCAACCTGACGACCCTCGCGGCGGCGGTGGGCGCCAGGGCGCTGTCCACGGGCACTGCGCATTTCCAGGTGAGCGCCGAGGGGCCCGCGGAGGCGACCCGGTTCAGCGGGGCGCTGGCGGCGACCCGCCCGCACTTCAACCAGATCTGGGCCGACAGCGTGTCCCTGAGCTTCGCCGGGACCGCGCGCGACACGGTGATCACCTCGCTCGACGCCCGGCTCGGGGCTCACGCGCTGGTGGTGTGGCCGTTCGCCCCGCGCGACCTGGAGTCGCAGTTGAACTGGAACGGCCGAACGCTGGCGTGCGACACCCGCGCGGTCGCCAGTCCAGAGCGGACTCAGGAGATCGCGTTCCGACTCACCCCCGGCGAATCCCAGTCGCATCTGCGCCTCGAGCGGCAGGACCTACGGTACTTCAATGCCCGTTACTCGCTCGCGCGGCCGTGCGAGATCGCGTTCGGTCGCGCGCTGGAGATCGACCACTACGTCATGCTCGAGAACGGACACCCCTGCCTCGCCGTGAATGGAGGCATCGACTCGACCGGCGTGGTCGATCTGGCGGTGCGATTGGATTCGCTCGCGCTTCGACCCCTGATCGAGCCGCTCGGCGCGACCGCGCTCAGCGGGGTGGTGTCCGGCGACGGGGCATTGACCGGCTCGCGCGCCGCACCGCGGATCAGCGGCTCGTTGCGCGGATGGGTCGCCACCTCCGGACGCCGCCCGGCGACCCTCGAGGGCCGCGTGCGCTGGGAGGCCGACAGCCTCGAGTCCTCGTTCGCCATCCATCAGGCATCCGGGCAGAGCGTCGCTTTCGACGGGCGACTCCCCATGGTTCTCGACCTGGCCGGAGGATCCCCCATCACCACCGACGAGAGCGCGGCCAGCGTCGCGCTGGACGCCAAGCAGTTCGATCTGTCGTGGTTCGAGCCGTTGTTCTCGAAGCGCGACGTCCGTGGATTGCGCGGCACTCTCGATGGACACATGGAGCTCAAGGGCCAGCTCGACCTGCCCGCAGTGTCGGGTTCGCTCCGGCTTTCGGGTGCCCGAATCGAGCTGCCCAGCCTCGGGACGACCTTCGAAAAAGGGACGGCGCGGGTGGCGTTCGCGGGTCGCACCGTCCGCCTCGAGCAGGCCTCCGTTCAATCGGGCAAGGGACGGTTCGACGCCACCGGACGGGTCGACCTCCTCGGGAAGCGGAGGCGCGCGATCGAGTTCGACGCGGACTGGCGCCGGTTCACGATGATGAACACGCTGCTCGCGAAGGTCGAATCGACCGGCAAGCTCAAGGTCACCGGGCGGCCCACGGCGCCGCAGGTCGGTGGCGACATCCAGCTCGACAACTCCACGATCTATGCGGAAGGGAGCGACCTGTCCCGCAAGGGTACTCCGGTCGAGCTGAGCGAGGCGGACCGCCGCGATCTTCAGGAGCGATTCGGCTTCGGGGTGGGCGCCGAACCCTCCCGCACGCACTCCCTGGCCGACTCGATCGACGCCGAGGTTCGAATCAAGATCGGCAAGAACGTCTGGGTGCGTCGCCGATCGGATCCGGTCGTGGCGCTGGAGATGGAAGGCGACCTCCGCGCCATCAAGCGTCCCGGAGCGAAGCCTCAGGTGATCGGCAAGCTCGGCATCCGCACCGGACGAAGCTACCTGAGCTTTCTCGGCCGCCAGTTCGAGATCACTCGCGCCGATGTCGTCATGCCGGGCCCGGTGGACTCGGCCGAGGTCGACCTCGAGGCTCGCTACGACGGAACTTCCTCGTCCACCGGCAGCGGCAGCAATGCCACGGTGACGGCCACGGTCAGCATCGATGCGAGCGGCGCCAAAGTGGATCTCCAGTCCGAGCCCTATATGGATCGAGCCTCGCTGTTCAACTATCTCGCCACCGGACAGACGCAGGGCGAGATGGCCTCGGGCTCGGCCTACGGCCTGGCGGTCGGCTCGGTGCTGGGTGCGGTGGGCGGCGCCGCCGGCCGGAGTCTGGGCTTCCAGGTGGTCCAGGTGACCCAGGATGCCTACGGCGGGCAGACGCTCAGCGCCGGGAACTACGTGGATCCCCGCGTCTACCTCGGCTTCCGACAGCCGGTGGTCGAAGGCCAGCGGTCGAACCAGACCTCTCAGGGCGGCACCTACTCGACCGAGTTTGAGGTCGAGGTCGAAGTGCTGAAACAGCTCCTGTTCAACGTGCAGGGCGGCGGCACGCAATACCGCTTCCTCCTGCGCCCGAGGCTCGGACATTAGCCGCGTGTCACGCTGTGGGAGGAGCGCAGTCGGGATTGCGGTGCTGTTGGCCGGGGTCGCGCAGCCTCTGTTCGCCCAGTCGGTGAGGCTGGCGCCCGACGCGCAGGTGAAAGCGATCCGGTATCGCTTCATCGGCTCGCACCAGCTCCAGCCGGAACAGTTGAACGCCGAGCTCGCCATGACCGCGCCCGGTCCCTTCGAGGGCCTGCAGTCGGCGGTGGCATGGATTCCGTTCGTTCCCGATCCGCCGCAGCACGCGGTGGACCCGCTCATGATCCAGTCGGACCTGGTGCGGCTGCGGCGCCTCTACCGTCGCGAGGGGTTTCTGGAGGCTCATGTCGACTACGAGGTCCATCTCGATCGTAATCGGCATCACGTCGAGGTGACGTTCACCATCGACGAAGGGCCTCCGCTCGCCATGCGCTCGCTGAAACTGGTCGACGCCCGCGCTCGTCCGGATCTGGGCATCGGTGACAGCCTGTACCGGACGATCAGCAGCCTCACCACTCGAATCGAGAATCAGAACCGCGGCCAGCGGTTCAGCCAGAAGCGAATCGAGGCCGGCGCCACCCGACTGACCACCTGGTTCGCGAATCATGGCTATCCGGCCGCGAGGACCGAACCGCGGGCGGCGATCGATTCCGTGGCGCACCAGGCGGATCTGGTCTGGATGGTGGACGCCGGCGGCCGGGTGCGGCTCTCGAACATCGAGGTGAGCGGGGTGCATTCGGTGCCGAGGTCGATCGTCACCCGTCAGCTCGGCATCCAGCCTGGAGACCTGGCGAAGCGGGACGAACTCGAAAAGGGGCGAGCCAATCTCCAATCGGTGCCGCTGTTCCGCCGCGCCAATGTGACTCTCGCCGATGGCGCGATCGCCGACACCACGATGCCGCTGCAGGTCGCGATCACGGAGTCGCGCGCGCGGCTCACCAATGTCGAGCTCGGCTACGTGACCGACGGCGCCGGCGTCACGAGTCAGGTGCGCTGGACGCATCCCAATTTCACGGGCGGCGCCCGCAGTCTCGATGCCATCGGGCTGGTTCAGACGGGCTGGGGCACCACCAGCGACGTGCCGGATCGGCTGCTCCGCGCCAACCTGACCCTGAATCAACCTTACGTCGGCTCACCGCTCCTCACCCTGAGCGTGGGCCCTCAGGCCGAACTGCGGGACGGACGCATCGACAAGTCCACTTCGTACTCCGGGCTCGCCACGCTCGTCTACCGCTTCAATCCGCTTCAGTCGGCGGCGCTTCGCTACGACTTCACCTATCGGCACCTGATCGATCTGAAAGTGTTCGGGATCGAGGCGGGCCAGGTCTCCAATCCCACGCTGCTGGCGTTCGGGGACCAGGGCCTGATCGATTCGCTCACCGCGCCTTCCCGGATCAGCGAGTTCGTGTTCTTCACCAGCGTCGGCTCCCTGGATGACATTTCGCGTCCCCGGCACGGCGTCGTATTGAAGCCGAATCTCGCCATCACCTTTCCCAGGGCGTGGGGAAACGTCGAGTACGGCCGGGCCGATCTTCAGGCCACCAACTTCTGGCCCATGCCCGGGAAGGGAAACGCGCTGATGTTTCGCGGCACCTTCGGCGCCGTGTGGCCGTTCGGCGACAGTGCGCCTGCCGCCGGGGCCAATCCCGCCTATCAGTGGCTGCGCCTGCGCGACGAAGTGCTCACCGCCGGCGGCGCCAACGACGTGCGCGGCTACGCCAGCGAACTGCTCGGTCCAAAGTTCCCCGACGTCACCGCCACCATCGAGAACGGCGACACCACCTTTGCCTCCGACCGCTACGTGGCCATCGGCGGACTGCGGCGCGTCACTGCGAGCGCCGAATTCAGAATTGGGCTGCCGACGTTCGGCAAGGACATCTTTGCGCATCTGTTCGCCGATGCGGGACGGGTCTGGACCAGCGATCCGCGCTACCAACTGAGCCAGATCCAACCCGACGATGAGCGCATGCACTACACCACCGGCGGCGGCATTGGTTACTACACCCCGGTTGGCGCGATTCGGTTCGACCTCGGCTACAAGCTCAATCCTTCCCTGTACGACCTGCGCAAGCCGCAGGACGTCCTCGACGTGGCGCTGCGCGGGCAGCCGGTGAGCAGCGCGCCGGTGGTGTCCTCGCGGCGCTATGCCTTTCACCTCGCGCTCGGCCTCTATTTCTGAGTTGACGGGCGCCCGGCGGCGGCTGAGTATTCACGGCCCCGGCTCCCCGCGCTCCAGCCCTTGCCTACCCGGGCCGCCCCCCACTCGTCGAATGATCCGCTCACCGGAGGATCGATCATGCTCGCCAAGTTGCTGAGCCGCACCTGGTGGATGCTGCTGTTGCGCGGAGTCGTCTCGATTCTGTTCGGCATCGTCGCCTTGCGAACCCCTGGCATCACGCTGGCCACTCTGGTGCTGTTCTTCGGGGCCTACGTGCTGGTGGAGGGCGTGTTCGGCTCGGTGCAGGCGATCAGCGGAAGAAGCGAGAACGAACATTGGGTGGCGATGCTGTTCAGCGGGCTGCTCGGCATCCTGCTCGGCGTGCTCACCTTCATGGCCCCCGGCGTCACCGCGCTGGTGCTGTTGTTCTACATCGCGATCTGGGCGCTGTTGACCGGCGTGCTCGAAATGGTCCTGGCGGTCCGGCTGCGCAAGGAGATCCACGGCGAGTTCTGGTTGTTCCTCGCCGGGCTGTTCTCGGTGCTGTTCGGCGTGCTGCTCGTGAGTCGCCCGGGCGCCGGCGCGCTGGCGGTCATCCTCTACATCGGAATCTGGGCGATCGTGACCGGCGTCTTCACCACGGTGCTCGCCTTCCGCGTGCGTGGATTCGGGAAGCAGCTTCAGTCAACGGGCGTGGCGGGACGCGCGGGCTGAGCGAACGCCGCTCCCGCCAGCGTGACGAGGATGAGCATCGACGCGCTGGTGAGGAGCGCGGCGAGCACGAACGCCGCCCCCGGAAAGCGTAGCGGCGCGCCTTCGCGCGTGAACCAGGACAATGTGTTGGACATGAGCGGCGGCGAGACGATCGAAGCCACGCTCTGCAGGCTCGACACGCCGCCCTGCAGCTCGCCCTGCTCGTTGGCGGCCACGGCTTTCGACAGGACGGCGTTCAGCGACGGGAATACCAGGCCCTGGAAGGCCGCGACCGTCATCACCGGATAGACCATCCAGCCGAGCGGAACGAGCGCGTTGCCGGCGAAACCCACCAGCCCGGCCATCAGGCCGGAGAGCGTGGCCTTGCGCTCGCCGATGAGCGGGATCAGGCGCCGCACCACCAGCACCTGGGCGAGCGCCATGATCAACCCCACGTAGGCGAGCGAGAAGCCGATCGCCCCGTCGCTCCAGCCAAACTTGAGCTTGGCGAAGAATGGCCAGGTGGCGGGATAGACCTGGTGTGACAGCATCCACAGAAACCACGCCGCGAACAGCGCCAGCGCTCCGCGGTGCCGGAAGATCGAGGCGAACGTGCCGAACGGGTTGGCGCGCCGGAGCGTGAAGGCGCGGCGGCGGTCGGGCGGCAGCGACTCGGGCAGGCTCGAGGCTCCGACGCCCGCGTTGAGCAGCGCGAGCAGCGCGGCGGCGATGAACGGCGCGCGGGGACCGATCGAAACCAACAGCCCGCCGAGCGCCGGCCCGATCACGAAGCCCAGCCCAAACGCCGCCCCGATCAGGCCGAAGTTCTGGGCGCGTCGCTCCGGCGGCGTGATGTCGGCGATGTAGGCGGTCGCGGGCACGTAGATCGCGCCGGCGACCCCGGCCACCGCACGGCTCACGAACAACCACCAGAAAGTCGGCGCGAAGCCCATCACCAGGTAGTCGAGACCGAACGCCAGCATCGAGAACAGGATCACCGGACGTCGGCCGAAGCGATCGCCGAGTCCGCCCATGACCGGGCCGAACAGGAACTGCATGGCCGCGAACACGCCCATCAGCCACCCGGAATAACGCGCCGCCATCGCCAGCGGCTGACCGGTGAGGCGCACGATCAGGTCGGGCATCACCGGCATGATGATTCCGAAGCCCATGGTGTCGATGAGCAGGGCCGACAGCACCACGCCCAGTGCACGGCGCTCGTGTGCTGCGGACTCGGGAGTGGACACGCTCATGCGCAGAAGTTCCTCGAACCGGGAGGTTCGATCCTCTAGGATTCGGATGCCATGCGAATCGCGGCACTCTACGACATTCACGGCAACCCGGTGGCGCTCGACGCCGTTCTGGCCGAGGTGGCGCGCGAGGCTCCTGATCTGATCGTGGTCGGCGGCGACGTCGTCGCCGGACCGATGCCGGTCGAGACTCTGGATCGGCTCGAGGCGCTGGGGGATCGCGTTCAGTTCATCCGCGGCAACACCGAGCGCGAGGTGGATGCGGCCCACCGCGGCGCCCTCGACCCCAACCGACCCTGGGCGAAGCGGATGCGCTGGGTGGCGGAACAGCTCTCGCCCGAACGGCGGCGCGGGTTGATGGAATGGCCGCTCACCCGTGAATATCGCGTGGACGGCCTGGGCGCGGTGCTCTTTTGCCATGCGACCCCGCGCAGCGACGAAGAGATCTTGACTCGTGTCTCGGCGGACGCTCGTTTCGAAGACGCGCTGCGTGGAATCTCCGCGCCGGTCGTGATCGGCGGTCACACTCACGTGCAGTACGACCGGCGTGTTTCGGGTCGCCGGATGGTCAACGCCGGCAGCGTCGGCATGCCGTACGAGGACTCACCAGGCGCCCGCTGGGCGATGCTCGGTCCGGAGGTTCGGCTCATGCGCACGCCCTACGATCTCGAACGCGCCGGCGAGCGCATCCGCTCGACTGGCTACCCGGACGCGGCGGAATTCGTGCGCGAGTATCTGATCGAGCCGTTCGGGGCTCAGCGTGCCAGCGAGTTCTTCGAATCGCTGGCGCTCCGCGCGGGCTGATCGGGCCTAACGCGTGGGGCTCAGGCCGACACGTTTCAGCAGCGCGGCGAATCGCGGATCGCCGCGTACCGTCGCGAGATCGGGATCGTGCTCCAGGCTCTCGCGGTCGGCGTAGCCGGCCTCCACCGCGCGTTCGAGCGCATCGAGCGCGCCCGATGTCTCGCCCTCGGTGGCGCGGAGGCACGCCAGGTTGAAGACGTCGCGGGGCTCGCCCGGACCTTCGCGTAGCGCGCGCTCCAGCTGCGCGCGGGCTTCCTTGCGCCGGCCCAGCTCCATCAGGGCTTCGGCCAACAGCAGACGTGAGGGCCGATGCGTGGAATCGCGGGCGAGGCCTCGCTCGAGCGTCGGCGCCGCGTGCTGCGGACGACCCTGCGCCATCAACAGCGTCGCGAGCCAGTAGTCGGGCTCGGCGCTGTCGGGCATCAGCGCGCGCGCCGAATGGAGCTGCGGATAGGCGACGTCGTAGAGTCCGAGGTCGCCCAGCGCGCGCGCGTATGCGATGCGCGCCGCCGCGTCGTCCGGATCGCGCTCCACCGCATCGTGAAGACTTCCCAGTGTCTCGAGCCGCGGCTCGAGTGCGAGCGCCGCCGGGTTCACGACCGCGAGCTTCCCGGCGGCCCGCGCCGCCCCCACCGCCGACGGGAAATCCTCATCGCCGGCGAACGCGAAGGCCACCCGCCAGGCGGCGAGCGCGGCGAGCGGGCTCTGCGGCGGGATCGCCGCCAGCGTCACGCGCGACAACTCGAAGCGACGGAACCGAAGCAAATGGTCGGCATAGGCGAGGTTCGCTTCGAGATAGTCGGGATGCGCGGCGATCAACGACTTGAACTCGCGCGCGGCGATCGCCTCGCTCCCGCCACGAGAGAGAGCCACGGCGTGCTCGAGCGCGACGCGCGGAGAGTCCGCGCACCGGGTCGCGAGCGAATCGAGCGCCGGGCGCAAGAGCGAGTCGGCCCCGAGATCGGAGCGGGTGAGCAGCTGGAGCAGCTGGGGCCGGCAGGCGGCGCCGCTCCCCCACGAGCGCCGGAGTTCCGGGTGGTCGGGTGGCGCGACCGGGTTCGCGGCGCCCGAGGCGGCCAGGAGATTGCGGCCCTCGAACTCCCGTGGGCTCCCTCCCGCCGCGGCCACGATCGTGGGGGCGGCATCCCGGAGGCGCGCGTCGCGCGGCGCGAGATCTCTAAGTTCGGCGCCCGCCAGGGAGAACGCCGAACCGGTCTCTCCCACCTCGGCGATCGCGATCAGCACCTCACGCGCGCGGGCGTCGCGCCCGAGCGCGGCGCACAACCTGTCGAGCGACGATTCGACGTCGCGGAGGAGCTCGCCGACCACCTCGGGATCCGCGGCGAACGGGTCGCCCCGTCTCCAGGCCTCAGCCGGATAGCCCAGCGAAAACTCGAGCCAGACGAACCGGCGGCCCGCCAGTCCGGTCCACGCGAGCGCGGAATCCACGCGCGCGGAATCGCTGAGCGCGGGCGCCAGGCTGGCATAGCGCTCGAAGCCGCGGGCGAGGCCGCTGCCCGAGTGCATCAACGGATCACCGGGAAGCGCGAGCGTGTGGAAGCCGAGCGCCTTCAGCGCCACCGCAAGCGATGGAGTTGAAGCGGGGAGGCCGCGCGTCGCCTCGTCGCGCACGCCGGTGCGATCGGATCCGCAGCCCGAGAGCAGCTCGGCGGCGGCCGGGAACGGCAGCGTCACGCCCGAGTCGCTCACCGGGATGTGAAGTGGGCGCGCCGGCAGGCGCGCAAGCGGGCGTCGCGCGAGTCCGCCGCCGAAGCTCAAACCCGGCGCCGCGTGAATCGTCACCAGAACGATCCGAGTCGGGGCCGCGGCCGCGCGGCCGGGAAGCGGCAGCGCCAAGAGAATCAGGAGAAAAACAGGGAGGCCGCGGAAGCGGCCCCCCCTGGAGCTAAAGCCTGGCACGTCGATGTGGTTTATGAAACGACTACCGGTACAAGGTCTTCAGCTCACCCCACGACGTCTTCTTGGCCGGGACCGGGCAATTGTCGGTCTCGACGCGCAGCAGGAACGGGCCGCTGTAGGGCGATATGTCGAAGCACTCTGGCGCCGTCGAGGCGTTGTTGATGATGACCGGGCACGCGACATCCACTTGATCATCGAACATCAGATCCGGGTAGCAGTCATCGGGGGCGAGACAGCTGTTCGGATCGATCATGATCATCATGTAGCCCGAGACCATGATGTTGTCCGAGCACAGGTCCACGTCCTCGACCGCCACGTCGGACGCCGCGTCCTGCGCGACCAGGCCGTTCTTGCCGGTCACGAACGTGCAGCTCGCCGGATCCCAGACCTCGAGGTTGTACTGATAGGGACCGGAAAATCCGAAGCCGTAGTGCGCGAACGCCACTCGGCTCAGCCGCGCAGTGGCGCCGAAGCTGAAGTAATTCCCGAGTCGATCGTCGGAATTCTGGTAATAGGCGTTGAATACGTAGCCGTCATCGCAGCCCAGCACCGCCTGAATCATCGCCGGCGAGTGCAGGTGAACCTGACGATTCGAGGGCATGCTGTGGCGCCGGAGGTCGAGGGCGAAGCCGTTCGCAGCCAGCAGCGAGAGACCGAGCAGAACGAGAAACGCGGTGGCCAACTTTCTCATGGGGGCACTCCTATCGGGTGGCAAGAGCTCAGACGGGTTTCTCGGCCCGGTCGGCGGGCCACCCGGAGGCTACCTCGAAGCAGGGCCCGCCCCAAGGAAGAACTGCGGCGGGCGTCCGACCTACCTCATTCGTTCAGGACCGCGGGGCGTTGTTTAGCAGGGCTTCGCCAACCGGCCGGCGAGCCTCTCGGCCCGCCGCTCAGGGCAGCAACACCAGCCTGCGAACGCTGGCTCGCCTCAACCTCCCGGCCGCGCCGGGCCACTCGAGGCGCGCGAGGTAGACGCCCGCTCTGAGGCGCTCGCCACCGGCGTCGCGCCCGTCCCACCCGAAGACATGGGAGCCGGGATCGAGAACACCGGCTTCGAGCACCCGAACCTCGCGCCCGCAGACGTCATAGACCGCCAGGCGAACGCGGGCCTCCTCCGGCAATCGGAACGACAGGCGAGTCGAGGAGCCAAAGGGATTCGGGAAGATACCGTCGAGACCGAAATCGACATCGCGCGCAGATTCCGCCGCCACGCCGACCACTGATTCGTCGAACAGATAGCGGGCGACTCCGACCTGCGGCCCTCCCACCAGCACTCCGGTACCGGCCGAGCCCAGCACGACCAGCTTGTGATCGCTCTCGGAGAGCACACCGTTGGCGATGTCGCGACCGCCGCCGGCGAGGTCCGTGTACACCTGCCCGCCGTTGCCGAAGCTGGCGTCCATGGCGCCGGTCGAGTCCAGGCAGGCCATGGCGAAGTCGTCCGAGCTCCCGAGACGGGTGGCCTGACCGCACAGCACCATTCGGCCGGATGAGAAGAGCACCATGCCGGTGAGGAACGCATAGCCGGTGGTGATGCCCATTTCCGGAGTCAGCGTGATGCCCGCGGAGCCGAAGTTCGGATCGAGCGTCCCGTCCGGAAGGAAGCGCAGCGCCGCGTAGCGATGGGTGTTGCTCGACTGGATGCCGATGTGTCCGCCGACCACGACGCGACCGTCGGGCATCAGCGCCACCGCGCCGGCGAATTCCGGGAACAACGAGACCGAGGTGATGGCGCGGCCGAAGGTCGCGAAGGTCGAGTCGGGCGAGCCATTGCTCTTGAAGCGGAAGGTCAGCATTTCGGGGCCCAGCCCTCCCCCCAGGTCCGTGCTACCCACCGCCACGATCCGGCCGTCCGGCTGAAGCGCCAATGCGTAACCGTGATTGTCGGTGCCCGGACCGCGCGTGACGGTGCCGCCGACGCCGAATCCCGTGTCGAGCACGCCGGCCGCGTCGTAGCGCCGCAAGCCCAGATAGGTGATCGAACCGCTCACGCGGAACGAGCCGCAGATCACGATGCCGCCGTTGGACTGAATCACCAATCCCTGCACGTCTCCGATCGGTCCGATCTGCTGGGTCACTCTGCCGCCGGTGCCGAAGGTCGGATCGAGCGTCCCGTTCGAGTCGTAACGCGCCACCACGCTGAAGTGATTGGGGCTCGAGAAATACGATCCCGCCACGACCAGCTTGCCGTCGGGCTGCCGGGCGATGCGGGTCTGGTCCACTGAGCCCGGCATCGCCGTCTGCACCTTGCCGCCGGCTCCGAAGCTCGGATCCAGCGAGCCATTGGACTGGTAGCGCAGCAGCAGGAAGCCGGCGCCCGAGTTCTGGATCCCGCACGCCACGATCCGGCCGTCGGGAAGGATCACCCCGTTCTGTGCCCAGTCACCGCCGGCGGTGACGTCGGTGAGCACGATGCCGCTGGTGCCGAAAGTGGGATCGAGATCGCCGGCGGCGCCAAGTGCGAGCGGGGCGTTCGCAATCAGGAGGAGCGCGCACGCCGGGAGCAGGGGCTTCATGGCACCTGATGAGACCCGCTTCAGCGCCAGGAATCACAGTCTCGCGCCCAGACCGGGATCGCGGTGTTTAGCGGGCCGATCCTCGACTCTCGCGCTTCCGGATTTCCGCACGCCCAACCGCGACGGCGGTCCGCAGTTCGCGTAGCATCGCGATCCACCACGCTCGGAGGGCGCCCCGAAGTGCCACCTCACGTACGCGATCGTTCTCGACGGATCCCCGGAGCCTGGGCGTTCGCCCTCTTCGGCCTGCTTGCCTGTCGGTCCGAGGCCATGGCGGCGAGCACGGCCGACAGCTCGGCCGCGAAGCATCACCGGGTGCGCGAGAACGCGCTGGTCGACACGCTTCCGGCGATGGAAGTCACCGATTCGTTCGACCGCTCCGTCAGGCGCAGTCTGTCCTCGAGCCAGGGAACGGTGACGACTTCGCAGCTGCGGGCGCTCCCGACCTACCGCCCCGGCGAAATGCTCGAGACCGTTCCCGGCGTACTCATCAGCCAACACAGCGGCGAGGGCAAGGCGAACCAGTACTACCTGCGCGGATTCAATCTCGACCACGGCACCGACCTGGCGCTCTTCGTCGCGGGTATCCCGGTCAACATGCCCACCCATGCCCACGGGCAGGGCTATTCGGACCTCAACTTCCTGATTCCGGAGCTGGTGTCCGGCGTGGAGTACCGGAAGGGCACGTACGATGCCGAAGAGGGCGATTTCGCGGCTGCGGGCGCCGCTCACCTCACGCTCGCCAATCGGCTCGACCGGCCGCTCGTGCAGATGGGGTACGACTCGTACGGCTATCGCCGGGCGCTGTTCGCCGGTTCGATCGGGCTGGCCGGCGGCGACCTGCTGGGCGCCTTCGAGCTTTTCCATAACGACGGGCCCTGGGTCCATCCCGACGACTATCGCAAGCTCAATGGCCTGCTCCGCTACGGCCGGACTTGGTCGGACGGTGGCTTCCGGGTGACGGCCATGGGCTACGACGGCCGCTGGAATTCGACCGATCAAGTGGCGACGCGCGCGATCGACGAGGGCCTGATCACCCGTTACGGCTCGCTCGATCCAACCGACGGCGGTCGGAGTCACCGCTACAGCCTGTCGGCGGAGTGGCAGGGATTCCATGCGCAATCCTTCACTCAGGCCACCGCCTACGTGATCGGGTACGGGCTCCATCTGTTCTCGAACTTCACCTACTTTCTCGAGGACCCGGCGCACGGAGACCAGTTCGAGCAGGCGGATTCGCGCATCGTCTCGGGACTGCGGGCAAGCCGGACATGGCACGGCGGTTGGACGAATCGGGCGATCGAGGGTACGGCCGGGCTCGACGTCCGCCGGGACGACATCGGCAACGTCGGGCTCTATGACACGGAGGGCCAGGTCCGCCTCTCGACCATCCGACAGGATCGGGTCGCGCAGACCAGCCTCTCGCCGTACCTGCAGGGCTCGATCCAGTGGCAACCCAAGGCGCGCGTGACGCTGGGATTGAGGGGTGACGGTTACTGGTTCGATGTCCACAGTGACAATCCGCTCAATTCCGGGACCGCGTCGGCCTCGATTCTGAGCCCGAAAGTCGGCCTCGCGCTCGGGCCATGGGCGCACACGGCCTACTTTGTCAATGCGGGAACCGGCTTCCACAGCAACGACGCGCGCGGCGCGACCCTCACGGTGGATCCCGCCTCGTTGCAACCGGCCCAACGGGTGAGCCCGCTGGTCCGGGCGAAGGGCGCTGAGGTCGGGCTGAAGAGCGCGGCGATTCCCGGACTCGAAACCTCCGTCAGTCTCTGGGGACTCGGTCTCGCTTCGGAACTGGTGTTCGCGGGCGACGCCGGGACCACCGAGCCCAGCCGCCCCAGCCGGCGAGTCGGGGTGGAGTGGACCGCGGCGCAGTCGATCGGGGGGCATCTTCGCGGCGAGGCCGATCTGGCCTACTCGCAAGCGCGATTCACCGACGACGATCCGGTTGGCGATCACATCCCGGGGGCGGTCGAAGGCGTGGCGAGTGCTGGCCTCACCGCGCACGATCTCGGCGAGTGGTCCGCAGGACTCCGGGTCCGCTATTTTGGACCGCGTCCGCTGATCGAGGACAACAGCGTTCGCTCGGCGGCGGCGACCACGGTCTCGGGATCCATCGGAGCGCGGCTCGCCGAGTGGGCAACGATCTCGCTGGAAGGCTTCAACCTGCTCGACGCCCGGGTGAGTGACATCGACTACTACTACGCTTCACGTCTTCCCGGCGAGCCGGTGGACGGTCTGAACGACATCCACACTCATCCCATCGAGCCGCGCACGTTTCGTTTGCTCTTCACCGCGCGCTGGCCGGAGTTCTCCGAAGACGCCGTGGGCCCGAAGCCCACCGGTCATCCCAAGACCGGAGGCTCCGGGCCCTGACGTTCTGCCTGGATGGCGGCTACTTCGCCGCAGCCGGCGTGGTCACCGACGCCGCCAGGTTCTCCGTGTAGGTGAACGTCACCACGTCGCCGACCGCCACCTTGTCGAGGTTGGCCTTGTTGCGCGGCGTGATCGTGATCTCATGGCCGTCCACGCCCTTCAACGCCACCGTACCGGCGGCCTTGTCGATGGCCGTGATCGTCGCCTTGTAGTGCGTCTTCTGGGTCATCGAGCCCTTCGGCTTCTCTCCGGGCTTGGCGCTCGTGGACGTCGCCTCGGTGCCCGCCGCCGGCGAGCCCGGCCCGCCCGCCACCTCGACCACCAGCTTCTCGGTGTACGTGACGGTGACCTTGTCCTTGGCCTTGATCTGAGCGAAGTTCTTGACCTCGGGTCCGCACTCCACCACGACCGTGTCGCCGTCGGCATTCACGATCTTCAGGGTGCGCTTGGTCTTGTTGACCGAGAGCACGGTGGACTCGGCGGTGATCTTGTCGCTCGCCTCGAAGCGAGGCTTGCCGTTCGCCCCGGTCGTGGTCTTCACGTCGGCCGCGTTCGCGGCGACCGCGATTCCGAGCAACATGGCGCAGCTCAGCAGAATCCGTTTCATGAGTGCTCCCCCTCCTGGTTCATGATCGACATTTCGAGAACAGGATGCCGAGTGGGCGGGACGCTAGCACAATGAACTGTGCGCGCCCAGCCAGGGCGCGCCCGATCTCGAATCTCGTTGCGTCGCCGTTACTTCTTCCGACGCCCCGGCACGACGCCGGCGCGCTCCATCTGCGGGACGATCACCAGGCTGACGTCCTCGCCGATCTCGTTGGGATCGACGCTGTCCGGACAATCGCAGACGCCGGTCCAGATCATGTGCGCTCCCGCGCCGGTCTTCCACAGGTCGGTCTCGTAGTGTCGGATGTTGGTGGTCTCGATGGAGGCAGGAACCTTCACGTCGGTCCAACGCGTGGAATAGGAGTTCGAGAACACGTCGGGGGTCGTGACCGGCCGGGTTTCGGTGTGTCCCGGAACGTAGGTGGAGCTGGTCGAGTTGGGCAGACGGCTCGAGACCAGCACACCGCCGAAATGCCGCTCGCGGACCGCGGTGATGACCTGCTGCGTGTCGGGGGCGCCGTCCGGGAACAAGCGATAGGACTGTACGGCGGTCACGCCTCGCGCCGTGAGCTCGGCTACGAACGCGTCCTCCCACAGACGCCGGTGGATCTCCTCCCTGCGGATCGCAACCACGAAAACCGAGTCGACGGAGCCCCGGAAGGAAGTGTCCTTCCACTCGCCGCTGATGGTCTGCGAGGCGCAGCCTGCGGCGAGCGCCGCGAGCGCGATCGCCCCTGCGAGCCCCACGATCGGCGAGCCAGTACGTGGCTGAATCACGAGTTCAAAGCTAGGAATCGAACCCCGCGGCGTCAAGCTTGCCGCCGCGCTGGTCCCGGCGATCCCCCGCGCCGGTGAGATCGCTCTTGTCCCGGCCCCATTGACATGCTAGAAATTTAGCAGTTGGCCGCAGCCGCAGGGGGGGCCCATGAAGCGTCTGTCCACGCTGAGTCGCCGCGAACGGGAGATTCTCGACATCGTCTACCGGTCGAGCGCCGCCACCGCCTCGGAAGTCCGGGCGTTGATGGCCGACCCGCCCGGTTATTCGGCGGTGCGCGCCACGCTCCGCATCCTCGAGCAGAAGGGCGTGCTGAAGCACGAGCACGACGGGAAGCGGTATGTCTATCGCCCGCGTCTGGCGCGTGACAAGGCTCGCGAAGGGGCGCTCGAGCACCTGCTCACGACCTTCTTCGAGGGCTCGGTATCGGGCGCGGTGCTGACCCTGCTCGACCGGCCGGATCTGCAATTGTCGGAGACCGATGTCGAGCGCATCTCGAACCTGATCGAGCGGGCGCGCAAGGAGGGCCGCTGATGGACGCGATCCGGATTCTCGTGCAGTGGCTCACCGCCACGATCGATTGGCGCTGGATGGTGGGGGTCGCCCTTCGCGTGACCGTAGTCGTGGCTGTTGGGCAGTCGCTTCTCGCGCTGATGCCTCGGGCCTCGGCTTCGCTCCGTCACCTGATCGCGGTCACGTCGCTCGCGGCGGCGCTGCTCATCCCGCTCTCCACTCCCCTCCTGCCCGCCTGGCGCCTGCCCCTGCTGCCGGCGCCGGTTGGCGCGCCGCCCTCGGCAGGGCCCGCCACTCCGACCCGCGCGGGAGCTGCCTCGCCTACGCGTCCCCATTCGGGCAGCTTCGCGCAGGATACGCCGGCGAGGCGACTTGGCGCGGCCTCTTCCTCCTCGCTCGCTCACGTCCGCGAAATGCCGGCGGGAGCGGCGTGGACCGCGACGTCGTGGGCCTCGGCCGTCGCGGCTCTGGTCGCGCTGGTGGCGTTCCTGCTGTTGGCGAGAATCGGGGCGCTGCTCGCGTTCGCCCAGTGGGTCTACGCGCGTGCGCAGTCGATCGAGCATCCTCACGTGATCGAGGAGTTCGAGCGCGCCCGGCAGGAACTGGGGCTTCGCAGTTCCGTGGGCGTGAGAGCCAGCGCGCGGGTCCGGGTACCGGCCGTGACCGGAATCGTCGCCGGCCGATTGCTGCTTCCGATCGGCGCGCCGGAATGGGATCGCCAGCGGCTGCGCGCCGTCTTCCTTCACGAGCTGGCGCACGTCCAGCGATGTGACTCGATCGCGATGCTGATCGTGCGCTCGGCCGAAGCGCTCTTCTGGTTCCACCCGCTGGTGATCCTGCTGGCGCGTTCGGCGCAACGGGATTGCGAGCGAGCCTGCGATGACGTGGTGCTGTCGCGCGGAGTGCGAGCTTCGGAATATGCGCGTCATCTGCTCGAGATCGCGGGCCGTGCCCGCGGCGCCGGCTTCATGGGTCTCACCCTCGCCTTCGCGCGGCCCTCGAGCTTCGAGTCGCGGCTGCTGGCGATTCTTCGCAACGATCGAGCTCGCGGGCGCCTGTCGGGTCGCGCGGTGGCCGGCGCCGGGATCGCGGCCCTGCTCCTCACCCTGCCGCTGGCGGCGGCGCGAGTGGTGGCGTCGCCGGCGCGCCCCTGGCGCGTCGCGACGAATTCGGCGGCGCCCCGCACTTCGACCGCCGTCGAGACGCACACCTCCAGTTCGATCGCCCTCGGCGAGGTCACCCGCACGCTCGAGACCGGCGTCCCGGCCCCCGATCCCGCGGATCGGTCGCTGGCCAATGGGCTGCCCCCGGCTCAGCAACCGCTCAAGGATGAGGATCTTTACGGGCGGGCGAAGAAATTGTACGAACAGGAGCGGTACGGCGACGCCGGCGAGGTGTACGAGCGCGCCGCCGCGGCCGGCATTCGCACCGGCAGCGCATACTACAACGCGGCGTGCAGCTTCGCCCTCGACGGCCAGAAGAATCGGGCGCTCGGGGATCTGGTGTCGGCGCTCGAGGCCGGCTTCGATCAGACCGACATGCTGCAGACCGATTCGGATCTCAATTCGATCCGCTCCGATCGTCGCTTTCAACTGATCCTGAAAGGTCAGGCTGGAACCGACAGGAATCTCGAGAAGCTGAACGATGCGAGTTCCGAGTATTCGTCGCTCAAGGCGGAGAATTCGACCGACGCCGTCGCCTGGAAGTCGGTGGGAATATCGCTGATGCGTTCGGGTGACAGCCGCCTCGCGGCCGATGCGTTCGCCCGGCAGTTCGCGGTCGACTCCTCGGCCTCGGCTCACTACAACCAGGCCTGCGCACTGGCGCTGGGAGGACGGACCGCCCAGGCGCTCGACGCTCTCGAGTGCGCGCTCGCTGGCGGCTACGACGATCCGGGCCACATCCCCGAGGACGCCGACTTGGTCTCGCTTCACGATTCGCCGCGCTTCGACCAGCTCGTTCAGATCGCCGAGGATCTGAACCTCCACGGCGAAGGCTACGGTGACTGGGAGAATGTCGACTCCTGGCGGGAAGCCCTTCCTCACTACCAGCGGATAGCCGAGAAGCATCCCGGATTCGGTCGCGCCTGGTTCAATCTCGGCTTCGCTCAGCTTCGCGCGCGTGATCCCCGCGCGAGTCGCGCCTCGTTCCTGCGGGCACTGGATCACGGCTACCGCGTCGGGCCGACCTGCTACAACGTGGCCTGCGCTTCGGCGCAGCTCGGGGAATCCGACACGGCGTTCGCGTGGTTGAATCGGGCGGCGGAGCTGGGCTACGACGTGTCCTCGACCGCTCGCAACGACAAGGATCTCGACCCGCTGCGCTCCGATGCCCGCTTCCGGGCGTTGATCGAGAGCGACGATCACCGCGTGGCCTCGAAGAAGGGCTCGGGCCACAAGAAGAGCTGACGCGCCTGCCGGGAACCGCGCCGATCGCCGTGCATGGCCGGGATCGCTGTGCACGATCCCGGCCATCAACACTCTCCGTCACACAACCTTCGGGCTACTTGCTGCTGTCCACGCCCGAGGTCGATTCCCGCTGCGCCTCTCCCCGCACCTTGATGAACACCCACACGCGCCGCCAGCGGTTGACGTCGTTGCGGGCGGTGATGGCGAGCGCCACTCGATCTGAGCTCGGGCGCAGCGGCACCCGGTAGACCGCGCGCCAGGTCTTGACCTCGCTGTCGAAGTAGAGTGCCTGCGGCGTGTGGAGGCCATCCGACAGAGTGACCTCGGTCACGTCGGGAGTTCCCTCGACGCCGATCTCGACCGCTTCGCCCGGGGCAACCGCGCTATCGGTCGCCGCCGCCACGATGTCGGGCGGCATGCCCTCGGAAGCCGGGTGCGAGAGGCTGTCGTTCCGCGCCGGAGTGGTCCCGCCGCCCGCCATCTGCGGCGAGGTCGAGGCGGGCGGAACGTTGCTGGCCGGGACCGCTTCGGAGGCCTCGGCGACCGAGCCCTGACTCGAGCTTGTCGAAACCGAGTGGTCGTTCTGGTTGCCGCAACCCGCGAGCGCCAGGGCAGCCGCGGCGGGCATGGCCAGGGCGAGGATGACACGGGAACTGCGCTTCATGATGGATCTCCTAGCCGGGTCGTTCTGCTCCGAACCGCAGGAGGACCGGCACCCGCCGCGGGTCGGCCGGCGGCTGCTCGCGCCGCCGGTGGAGGCCGGGCACCTGCCCGGCTTCGGAGGAGGCTCCTCATCAAGTCACGTACCGAAGCGCGAGCGTCTTGCATCTCAACGAGTTGCATCCCGAAGCACTCAAGTCACTCGAGGAAATCGTGTCAGCCTTGACACGCGCGAATCCTGATCCCAGGCTGGAACCCGTGTTCCACTCGCGGATTCGGGCCTTCCCGCGAGCGTGGATGAATCGACACAGTGAGGGATCATCGTTGTCCACGGACAAGGGAGCGTCCAAGCACGCCTGCACACTCCTCCGCCGCGACCTCGGTTTCTTGCGCGCGACCGCCGCCGCTTTCGCCGTCGCGCTGCTGTTGCCGGCGCTGCGGGCTCGGGCCGAGACTCGGCCGGTCGACGCGAGACTGGTGTGGGTGGGGGATCGGGTGGCGTATTTCGCGGTGGCCGATTCGAGCGCGCTGGAGCGCGGGGATCGCGTCACGCTCGAGCGCCACGGGAAGGCGGTGGCGACCGGGGTGGTCGAGCGAATCGATCCCGGCGGGCTCGCCATGGCGCGGCTGGAAAGCGGGTCCGCTGGTGCGGAGAAGCAGTGGAAGCAGATTCGCGTTCGGGCGGATCGAGCGGAGGGCCTCGCCTTCCCCCTTCTTCGTCTCGGCGTGCCTTCGCGTTCGCGTCCCTGCGCCTTCTTCGCGTGTGCCGGCAGCCCGCCGTGGATTCCGCGCCAGCCGGGCTACTTCACCGAGCGGGAGTCGCGGGATTCTTCGCTGCTGGTCCGCTCCGACGGAGCGCGGGGCGCCGCGGCCTGGCCCGAGACCCTCGTCATTCGGCCGTTCGACGAAGCCGGCGACGAGGAGATCGCGCTCCAACGCAACGAGATCGACGCCGGAATCTTCTGGCCCGGCGAGCTGTCTTCCCGGCTGCGCGTGGATCCGCGCTGGTGGACCGGCGAGCGCGGATCACTCGAGGGAGTCGTGGCGGCGAGCGTCACGGGCCGCGATTCCGCGACCGGTCCGGCGCAGCTCCCGGCGGCCGATCTCGCCGCGCTGGATCGGGAATTGTTCCGCGGCGATCTCGAGCTGGAAGGCAGCGGAATCGCCGGCGGCTCCGCGCCCCGCTCGGGGTCGAGGCCCAGGGTCATCGTAGATCCGTCGTGGCCGGCGGCCTCGCGAATCGAGGCCTGGTGGAATCGCGGCGCTGGAACGAGTTCCGCCGGGCCGGCGCCACGCTGGCAGCTCGCGCGGACCGGCGCCGTGAGCGCCGATTCGCTGACCGCCGGACTCGTCACCGTTCCGCTCTTCGGCATTCATTGCCCGGTGGTCGCGCCGGCCGCCATGCGCGCGCGCCTCGGCGCGATCGGGCTCGACCAGCTGGTCGAGCCGCTCGACTGCCCACTCCCGGGAACGAAGCCGTGAACTCGCTGCGCGCGAGATGGACGCTGGCGTTCGCGCTGGCCGCGCTGGTGCCGCTCGCGATCGTGATGGTGCTGCTGGCGAGCCGGATTCGCGCCACGGTGCGGGCCGAAGCGAGCGCGCGGCTGGAAGCGACGCTGGGCGTGTTGCGCATCCGGCTGCGATCGGATCGCGACCAGATCGAACGGAAACTCGAGCTTCTCGGCCGCGATCCCACGCTCAAACGACTCTATCTGGTGCCCGGCGGCGGCGATCGTGATCTGCTCGATTTCCTCGCCACCCAGCGTTTCCTGCTCGGACTCGATTTCCTCGCCGTCATCGACACCGCCGCGACCTCGGGCCCGAACGAGCCGGCGCTCTCGATCGGGGCCCGCGCCCCGGTGCTCTACCTCGGCCGACCGGTCGGTCAGGTCCGCGGAGGCGTCACCCTCAATCAGGCCTACCTCGAGGGCCTCCGGCAGACGAGCGGGGTCGAGCTGGTGCTCCGCGACACGACCGGACGAGCGATCGCTTCGACGCTCGGCGGCCGCGAGAGTGTCGCTCCGCAATCCACCGAGCGGCCGGCGCGGGTGCGGCTCACGGACGGGTGGTTCGAGGCGCGCGACCAGCAGCTGGATCTGGGGGAAGGCGCGCGCGCGCGGATCACCGCGCTGCTCTCCACGGCATCGGCCGACCGCACCATCGGCGCGCTCCAGGCGACCTGTGCCGTACTCGGGCTGCTGAGCGTGGCGCTCGCCGCGCTGCTGGGCGCGGTGTGGTCGTGGCAACTGTCGCGTCCGGTGGAACGGCTGGCGAACTTCGCCACGCGCATGGCGCGCGGGGAGTCGGATCCTCCGCTGGAGCCGGAGCCGATTCGCGAGCTCGAAACGCTGGTGCGCGCGCTCGATCGCATGCGGGGCGATCTGGCCGAATCCCGCGCGCGTCTCCAGGCGAGCGAGCGACAGGCCGCCTGGAGCCAGATGGCTCGCGCCGTCGCTCACGAGATCAAGAATCCGCTCACCCCGATCGCGGTTTCGGTCGCCGATCTCAAACGCAGCTACGAACTCCACCGCCCGGACTTCGCCGAGATCCTGAACGGCGCGGTTCGCACCATCGATGACGAGGTCCTGCACCTGAAGCGGCTCCTGAACGAGTTCAGCGCGCTCGGCTCCCTGCCCCCTCCGACCCCGGCGGCGTGCAGCGCGCGCGCGCTGTGCGAGGACCTCGGCGCCCTCTACGGTCATGAGATCGCGGCCGGACGGCTCGCGATCTCGGCGCCGGCGGACGATCCGCCGTGGCGGGCCGATCGCGGCCAGATCCGGCAGGCGCTCGTCAATCTGGTGAAGAACGGCCTCGAAGCGACCGAGCCTTCGGGGCATGTCCGGGTCGCGGCTGATGCGGATCGCGGGGCGATCGAATGGGTGGTCGCGGACGACGGTCCCGGGCTCGACGAGTCGCAGAAGCGCCGCCTGTTCGTACCCGAGTTCACCACCAAGCCCGGGGGAAGCGGCCTCGGCCTCACGATCGTGGAGCGGATCGCCAGCGATCACGGCGGAGCGATTCGGGTCGAATCCGAACCCGGACGAGGAACCTCCTTCCACCTCCGACTGCCGCTCCAACGCGGAGCCTGACCATGCGAACGGTCCTGATCGCCGACGACGAACCCAACATCCTCAGCAGCCTCCGCAGCGCGCTCGAGCGCGAGGGCTACCAGGTCGACACCGCCGATTCGATCGCCGAGGCGCGGCGCCGCCTGCGCGAAGCCTTCGACTTCGTGCTCCTCGACGTCCGCTTCCGCGACGGCGAAGGGCTCGATCTCCTCCCCGAGATTCGTTCGGGCGCCCCGGAGACGGTGGTGGTGATGATGTCCGGGCACGCCACCATCGATACCGCGGTGCGGGCGACACGGCTCGGGGCCTGGGACTTCCTCGAGAAACCGATCGCGCTCGAGCGCCTGCTGGTGCTGATGCGGAACGCCACGGCCGCGGCCACACTGGCCGCCGAGAATCGGCGGCTCCAGCGCAGCTGGCCGCACGCGATGGTGGGGCGCTCTCCAGCCATCCAACGCCTGCTGCGCGAGATCGAGCTGGCCGGGCCGTCGGGCTCGCGCGTGCTGATCCACGGCGAGCACGGCACCGGAAAGGAGCTAGTGGCCCGGGCGCTCCACGCCTCGAGTCCGCGCCGCGACCAGCCCTTCGTGGCGGTCAATTGCGCGGCCATTCCCGAAGCCCTGCTCGAGTCCGAGCTGTTCGGTCACGAGCGCGGCGCCTTCACCGGCGCCACCGAAGCGCGTCGCGGGCGGTTCGAGGAGGCACACCTCGGAACCCTGTTCCTGGATGAGATCGGCGAACTGAGCCCTGCCGCCCAGACCAAGCTCTTGCGCGTGCTGCAGGAGAACGAGCTGTCGCGCGTGGGCGGGAGCCGGCCGGTACGCGTGGACGTCCGCGTCATCGCCGCCACCAATCGCGATCTCGGCGCCGCCATTCGCGAGCAGCGCTTCCGGGAGGATCTCTATTTCCGGCTCAACGTGATTCCCATCGAAGTGCCGCCGCTGCGCGAGCGCGCTTCCGACATCCCGCTGCTGGTCGAACACTTCGCGGCGGAGCTGGCTCGCGAGACCGGCGGGCGGCGGCGCGCGTTCGAGCCCGAAGCGCTCGAGCGGCTCAAACGCTACCCGTTTCCGGGCAACGTGCGGGAGCTGCGCAATCTGATCGAGCGCCTGCTGATCATGAATCCCGGCGCCGCCGTGACCGCGGCGGCGGTCACCGCCGTGCTGCCACCGGCGGAAGCCACTCCGCGCGAGGAAGGGAGGCTCGCCGACGCGCTCAAGGCCTTCGAGCGCGAGCGCATCGAAGCGGCGCTGCGGCTCGACGAGGGAAACGTGACCCGGGCCGCCGAACGGTTGGGGCTCGAGCGCAGCCACCTGTACAAGAAGATGAGGGCGCTCGGGCTCTCCCTGCCCCGCGACCCGCGCTGAGACAGGCTCAGGAGCGTGCGGCGCGCAGGCCTGCCGGCCGCTTCGCGGCATCGAGCTGCCGGCCCATCCGGGCGAGAATGTCGGGGGTCGCCTCGACGTCGGCGCGCGCGGTATGGAAGTTGACGATGCACGCGCGCAGCACGTACCGATCACCGATCACGGCGTTGGAAACGAACACCTCCCCCGCCCGCTGGCTGCGGTCGAGCAGCTCGCGATTCAGGTCGTTCAGGTACGCCTCGACGTCGGCCTCACCGACTCGCGCCCTCAAGTCGCCGGGAACGAAACGGAAGGTCACGATGCTGAGCGCCTGAGTCACGCGCTCGAGCTCGGGGTGGCGCTCGATTCTCTCGGCCATCGCCCGCGAGAGCTCGATGTCCTCCGCGATCAACTCGCGATGGCCAGCCGCTCCGACCTGCTGGAGCGCCAACCAGACCTTGAGCGCCCTGAAGCCGCGTGAATTCTGGGGGCCGAAGTCCACGAAGTTCACCACCTTCTCCTCCAGGTGGTAATAGGGCGGGTGGTAGGAGAAGGCTCGGATCAGATGCTCGGGATCGCGCACCAGCGCGCAGCCGGCTTCGAGCGGAGCGTAGAGCCACTTGTGCGGGTCGACCGCCACCGAGTCCGCCTCGGACAGGGCTCGCAGCGCACTCGGGACGCCCGGCACGCGAGCGGCGAATCCGCCGTAGGCGCCGTCGACGTGGAACCACAACTTCTGCTCGCGGCAGAGGCTCGCGATCTCTGGCAGCGGATCCACCGCGCCGGTGCTCACCGAGCCCGCGGTTCCCACCACCAGGAACGGGCGATCGCCACGCGCGCGGTCTTCGTCGATCTGGCTGCGCAGGCTCGCCATGTCCATCCGCTGCTCGGCGTCGCAGGGAATCCATCGGATCGCGTCGGTGCCGATGCCTGAGAGATCCGCCGCCTTCTGGATCCAGGTATGGGTTTCGGCCGAGACGTAGGCCCGCAGTTTGCGTCCTTCCCCCCCGGCGATTCCTTTCTCGCGCACGCTCCAGTCAGCGCCGGCCGCCCGCGCGGCGAAGAAGCCGATGAAGTTGGCCATGTTGCCTCCGCTCACCATCAGGCCGCCGCAGTCGGCCGGGTAGCCGATCAACTCGGCGACCCAGCGCACGGTTTCGGCCTCGATCTCGGTGGCGGCCGGCGCGAGCGCCCAGGCCCCGACGTTGGGATTGACCGCCGCACTCAGCAGGTCGCCGAGCATCCCGATCGGCGCGGGTGACGAGGTGATGTAGCCGAAGAAGCGCGGATGGCCATTGAACAGCGAGTGATCGAACAGCAGCGCCGTGGCGCGATCGAGCAGTGCGCGAGGGTCGGCGCCACGCTCCGGCAGCGCGCCACCCACTCCGAGCGCCTGGCGCACCGCGCCCGGAGTCTCTCCCGGCGTTACGCGGCCCGCGGGGATTGCGGCGAGGCGATCGGCGATCGCGTCGATCAGGTGGTGGCCCAGTTCGCGAAACCGCTCGCGATCGATCGAGAGCGCGGCGTTTCGCGCGACGCCGCCTGCTGATGGGGAGGGACCGGAGGTCGCTCGAGTCGTTGCCATGACTGCTCCAGGGGTTCGAAGTCGTGAGGTCGGGCCGCGAAGTGCACGGGATTCTCCGGCCAGAGTATCATTCGCGGCATGAAGCCATGGAAGGCGCTGCTCCCGTTCCTCCCCGTGATCCTCGGGGCCGCCGCTCCCGAGCGTTCGGTGACCTGGCCCGCGCACACCATGGGCACGTACGTCCACGTCATTCTGGTGACGTCGGACTCGGCGGCCAGCGCGCCGATCGCCGAGAACGCGCTCGACGTCTTCTTTCGCGTCGATTCCCTCATGAGCAACTGGACCACCACCAGCGAAGTGGCGCGCATCAACCGGGTCGCGGGCTCCGGGCCCACCCGGATCGATCCTCAGGTCGCGGAGGTGATCGGCACCTCGCTCGATGTCTGGAAGCAGAGCGACGGGGCCTTCGACATCACCGTCGAGCCTCTGATGCGGGTGTGGGGCTTCCTGGGCGGGACGCCCCACGTCCCCGACGAGGCCGAGGCGCGAGCTGCCGCCGCCAAGGTCGGGGCGCAGCACGTCCGGTTCGATCGGGGAAAACGGATGATCCGGTTCGAGCGGCCCGAGCTGAAGATCGACCTCGGCGGCATCGCCAAGGGCTACGCGGTGGACGTGGCCGCCGAATCGCTACGCGCTCGCGGAGTCCAGAACGCTCTGGTGGATCTCACCGGCAACATGTTCGCGATCGGGCATGCGCCGGGCGCTCCGGGCTGGCGGATCGGGATCCGTGATCCGCGCGATCGCATGCCCTATTTCGGCCGCATCACGCTGTCCGGCGAAGGCATTTCGACCTCGGGGAAGTACGAGCAGTTCGTCGCGGCCAACGGCACCACCTACGGTCACATCATGGATCCGCGGAGCGGCCGGCCGGCCGAAGGGCTGATCTCGGTGACGCTGGTCTCGAAGAGCGCCTACACCTGCGACGCGTGGGACACCCCTCTCTTCGTGCTGGGCCCGCGAGCCGCGATGCAAAAGGCCCGACAGCGACCGGAATTCGCGGCCATTCTGGTTCAACCCGGGACACCGGTCGACACCGTGTGGGTCGAAAGCTCGCTGCGCGAACGATTCGTGCTCGAGCCGGCGGCGGAATCGCTGTTCGTCGTTCGCTACTTCTGAGCGCGCGTCGCTCTCCACGACGCACGACTCGCGGGAACGTTTGTACATTCTTCCGCAGCTGAGCGCGACGCTCTCGCGAAACGCAATTCGCACGACGATCACACAACTCCAGTGATTCAGCGGCGAACGAAGGTTCGCCAACGCGCGCAAACCTCTGGCGCAGCGCTTGCGTGATCCAGGGCAAACCCTCCCACGGGACGGGGCGTGGCTATTTCCATGGAATGAGCGCAACCCGAGTCGTGACACCGCTCAGGCGGTATCGCCTCACGCTGCCTGGGCTCGGTGTCCGCAGGACTCGGTCGGCTTGCAGTCCGCACGATTCGGAGGCATGGGCACCGTGCAAAGCAACCGAACCGCACGACAGCTCGTGGCGTCGCAGGTGATGGTGGTGCTTGCGGTGCCACTCGCCCTGCAGGGCTGCACCAGCCCCTCCGCGCCGCCGACGCCGCCCTCGGGCGGCAAGGCGTTCGTGCTGAGCTATCCGCAGTTCGCGGATTCGGTCGAGCCGATCCTGATGGCCAAGGGCTGCGACGCCACCGGCGACTGTCACGGAGGCGGCATTCGCGGAACGCTCGAGCTGTCGCCGCCGGGCGCCAAGGACACTCACTTCGACTTCGACCAGGTGGTGATGCAGGTCTCCGGCTACACGCCCACCACCAGTCCGATTCTCACCCGGCCGCTGAACGTGGATTCGGGAGGCGTACCGCACCCGCTCAAGGTCTTCAACTCGACCGCGGATCCCGGCTACCAGACCATCCTGCACTGGATTCTGGCGGGAGCCTTCCAGTGACCGGCGCCGGCACACTGACCCTGCTGGTCCTCGCCGGCCTGATGCTGGCGTCGGGATGCCCGATGGCTTCGGCGCAGGTGGCGCTCGATTCGACCGGCGCTGCACCAGCGGCGGCAGACTCGATCACCGACTGGCTGGGAGAAGGCCCGGACTCGACCGCCGATTCCGCCGCGCCGGTCGCGCCGCCGAAGAAATCCGATCGCCTCGAGCACCTGGTGCCCGAGCTGGCCGGCAACCCCTACAAGCTCGAGCCCGGCGTCCGCCCGTATCAGAACCGGCTCTCGCTGAGCCCGGCGTTCGGCGAGCTGGGCGCCCGGAGGCTGTTCACTTTCCGGGTCGCCTACAACCCGAATTCGTGGCTCGGCTACGAAGCATCACTCGATCACAACCCCGGGCAGTCGGTGCATGCGGTGATCAATTCGATCAGCGCGATCCTGCGCCACCCGTGGCCCGGACGCGTGCAGCCCTACGTGATGGGCGGCTACGGAATGATCGTGGTCTACCCCGGGCAGGCCCTCAAGGCCGACCCGGTGACCAAGAACGCGCTCAGTTACGGCGCCGGCACCGAGCTGTTCGTGCGCAGCGACCTCGCGGTTCGCGGCGAGGTCAAAGGCGCCACCGTGATGGGAAGACAGACCAACGGCGTGGGCACGGCGGCCTACGACTATCTGCAGTGGACGATCGGCCTCTCGTTCTACCGGTCGATCAAGCCCTGAGGGACGGAATCCAGCCGGAGGGAGTTCGCACATAATGCTCACACCCCGAAAGAACCTCGCGCCGAAGAGCCTGCTCTCGCTGCTGTTCGCGGGCGCTGTTCTTCAGTTCGGCGTCACCGGATGCCGCGAAAGCGCGCCCGACGACCTGATCCAGGTCGAGCCGACCACCGAAGCGCTGGTGTTCGTGAAGACCAGCGCCACCGAAACCCTCAATCGCACCTGGGCGGACGGCAATCTCTACAAGCTTTCGCCGATCGCGCCCGACGGCGTGGTGACTCCGATCACCAATTTCACCGGCGCCGCGATTTCGGATCCGGCCGTGTCGTTCGACGGCAAGAAGATTCTGTTCTCGATGCGCCCGCCGGGCGGCACCTGGCGGAACATCTGGGAGATCAACGCCGACGGCACCGGGCTGCGCCAGGTCACGAGCGGCGGCGGCCATGACTTCGATCCGCTCTACCTGCCGGACGGCCGCATCCTCTTCACCAGCTCGCGTGACAACGAGATGGACGAGTACAACCACTCGCTCGCCGAGCACCTCTACACGTGCGACTACGACGGCAGCAACGTCGAGCGCATCAGCTACAACCAGAGCAACGACTTCGACCCCGAGCTGCTGCCCAACGGCCGAATCGTCTACACGCGTTGGGAGCACTTCGGCACGATGAACCGCTTCCCGCTGTTCGTCACCAACCCCGACGGCACGGGAACCTTCCACGAGTTCGGACCGCACGAACGGAACTTCTTCCATCCCTCGCCGACGCCCGACGGCCGCCTGATCGCCATCGAGTCCACCAAGATCGAGGGTGACGCGGGCCCGGTCGCGGTGCTCAAGCTGGAAGCCGGCCCGGCCGACCCGGTGCTCGACCAGAACTCGAATCACTGGGACGTGGTGACGCCGCTGGTCAACAACGACGGCGAGCCCTGGCCCTACGGGGTCTTCAAGTACCCGCGCTCGATCGGCGGCAACCGTTACGTGGTGTCGTACTCGCTGCCGGCCGCGACCGAGGACGACGTCGACTACGGCCTCTACACCTTCACTCTCGACCAGAGCGGTGCGGGTACGCCCTCGGATCCGGCGACCTTCACCATCAACAACCTGACCTTCCTCTACAACGACCCGACCGGCAACGAGTACGACGCTCAGCTGCTGGCGCCGCATCCCAAACCGCCGGTCATTCCGTCGGTGGTGGACAACAGCAAGGACTACGGGGTCTTCCTGGCCCAGGACGTGTTCAACCGCGGCACCGAAGACGGCCAGGAGATCCCGGTGAAGGGCGTGGATGCGATCGACAGCGTGCTGGTGATCGCGGCGCGTCCGACCACGCAGGGTATGGGCAACGACATCTCGGCGACCGACTTCGAGATGCGCGCCATCATCGGCACCGCGCCGGTGGATCCCGACGGTTCGTTCCGCATCAAGGTGCCGGCCAATACGCCGATCAGCTGGGCGACGCTCGACAGCGATCACCGCGGCTTCGTCGTGAAGCGCACGCATCTCTACGTGCGGCCCGGCGAAGAGTTCGATCGTTGCTTCGGCTGTCACGAGAACCGCGAGGCCGGTGGCCCGCACCCGACCAATCCCAACCCGATGGCGGCCACTCACGCGCCGTTCGATCTGAACGTGCCCAAGGCCAACTGGGAGATCATCAACTACGAGTCGACGATCGGTCCGATCGTGGCGGCCAAGTGCGTGAGCTGCCACCAGCCGGTGATCGTCGGCACCGACACCACCGCGGCCGCCGGCAATCTCGACCTGACCGCGGTGCCCGATACGGTGCGCGAAAACCGCATCTTCCCGCGCGGCTACGTCAACCTGGTCGGCGAGTCGATGACCATGATGAACGCCGAGTCGACGCCGCCGTTCGGGCGCCACTCGAAGCTCATCGACTACGTGCTCGGCGTCGGTTCGCACGCCGGCATGGGCCTCCACCCGACCGGCCCCGACTCGCTCACCGCCGTGGAGCGCCGCCAGTTCAACTACTGGATCACGCTCGGCGGCCAGTACAAGTGATGGAGAAGCTCGCCATGTCTCAGGGGATGAGCCGCTCTCGACTGCCCGGCCAGCGCTCGCGCGCCATGCCGGCGGGGCTGGGCGTGATGGCGGCGGCGCTCGCGATCGGCGGCGCCGCGATCGCCGGAACGCCGGCGTCGAACGTCGCGCACGAGCTGGGCGCCGACCCGACGACCGTGCAGCGCGTGCTCGAGAATCACGCGCTCCAGACCCTGGACGGCAGGCGCGTCACGCTGTCATCGCTGCAGGGCCAGGTGGTGGTGGTCAACTTCTGGGCGAGCTGGTGCGCACCCTGTCGCCACGAGCTGCCGGCGCTCGACGCGCTCAACTCCGAGCTGTCGAAGAAGGGCGGTCACGTGGTCGCGGTCTCGATCGACGAGGATCGCGCCAACGCCGCCCGCTTCGCCCGGGCGCAAAAGCTGGGCCTCACCGTCGTCCACGACGGCCCGGACGGTCTCGCGAAACAGCTCGACCTGAGCCACGTGCCCTTCACGATCGTGCTCGATCGCGACGGAACCATCGCCTATGCGGGCAGCGGCTCCAACGACGCCGCCATTCAGCGCGTCACCGAGGTCGCGCGGCAGCTGTCGAGCCGCGCCCCGTTGACGGCTCAACAGAACGACGGAGGTTCACGATGAACGCTCGTCTTTCGGCTCGCCACGCGGCCTCGCGCCTGCTGCCGGTCGCGCTGCTGCTGCTGTTGTCGGGCTGCGCGGCGCAGTCGGTGCGCGCTTATCAACGCGAGCACCTGGTGGATCGGATCATGTCGTTCGAGGCGGAGGCCAAGAAGGACGCCCGCATGACCAAGTCGTTCGAAGCCCGGGAAGGCTCCACCGGCGGTAACGGCGGCGCCGGTGGGGGCTGCGCGTGCAACTGATGCGCCGCCTCCGTCCCACCGCGCTGGTGATGGGCCTGTGCGCGGCCTGCGTGCCGAGGCCGGTGTCGGCGGCGTTGTTGTTCGACGAGTCGACGCTCGGGACCCTTTATCGCTACTTCACCGACTCGAAGGACGTGGCGGTGCGCTCGTACATGGGCGACTACACCATTCCGCTGGCGACCGACGCCTCGCTGCTCGTCCATTACAACAACGAGCAGGTGACGGTCCCGGCGGTGGCGGCCCCGCCCGGCAGCCAGGACGCGATCGACGCCATCACCACTGCGAGCCGCCCGATCTCGGGCAACGCCTACCAGGACTACGTCAAGGTGCGGAACGAGTTGGTGGGCGAGCTGAATCGCGGCGGTTCGCAGCTCGAGTACTACTACTCGGTCGAGCCCGACTATCTGGCGCAATTGTTCGGCGGCCACCTGTCGCGTGACGTCATGAACCAGCAGCTCAACCTGTCGTTCGGGACCAGCTACGGCTGGGACAAGATCGAGCCGCTGCCGGACGCCGACACCAACACCGGCGTCTCGCACAAGAACACCCTGCACCTCGACGCCGTCGCCACGCAGATCGTCACCCCGAAAACCCTGGTGCGCGTCGGGATCGAACTCAACAGCGTCGAAGGCCTCCAGCACAACCCCTATCGCAACGTCTACGCGGGGGGCACCAACGTGCCGGAGCGCTCGCCCGACCATCGCTCGCGGCGGGACGCCTTCATCAAGATCAACCAGTACCTGGCGAATCGGTCGAGCCTCAAGCTCAGCTACCGGTTCTACGACGACGACTGGGGCGTGATGTCGCACGAGCTCGAATCGACTCTCAGCCAGTACATCACGCACGGTCTGTTCGCCTCCTATCAGTACCGCTATTACACCCAGACCGCGGCCTACTTCTACATGCCGGAGTACCCGACGGTGAACGGGGTGGATGGCTATCTGACCGGTGACTACCGGTTGTCCGATCTCTCGTCGCACCTGTTTGGAGCCTCGCTG
Organism: Candidatus Sulfotelmatobacter sp.; assembly: GCA_035498555.1. Classification (NCBI taxonomy): domain Bacteria; kingdom Pseudomonadati; phylum Acidobacteriota; class Terriglobia; order Terriglobales; family Candidatus Korobacteraceae; genus Candidatus Sulfotelmatobacter; species Candidatus Sulfotelmatobacter sp. The sequence goes on along the minus strand of DATKAB010000003.1, from coordinate 76,985 downwards.
AACTTCGACCTCGGCACTCTCGCCGCCGACGTTCCGGCGCTGCGTCGGCTTGGCGTGCGGTTGGATTACGAGCGCTATTTCAACAGCAACAACTACTCAGCCGACATCCTGGAGACGGGAATCGACTTCCGGTTCTAGCCGACACGGCGGCCGGTGAGAGGAGCGGGACGTGCGAAGACTCATTCTGTGCATCTGCAGCCTGGCGCTGATCGCGGCGGGCCCCGCGCGTGCGGGAACGTTCGCGCGAACGGCGATCGCACCCGACCTCGGTCTCGATGCCTTCACCAAGACGGTGGCGCACGAGCAGGTGGGGCGTGACGTGTTCTCGGATCCCTATTCGACGATCACGATCGGAAGCGTGGACGTCTACAACGTCTTCCCCTATCTCGAGGCGCGGACTTTCCAGATCGTTTCCGACCCGGGCTGGAACCGGCTGGTGTTCGGCGAGTCGGGACGCAGCCTCGCCGCCTACACCGGCGCCGGTACGGCGCTGGGCGCGCTTTCGAATCCGCGGGGCCTGTCGGTCGACGAGCAGAATCGCGTGTTCGTGGCCGACGCCGGCAACAACCGCGTGCTGGTGCTCCAGGCCAGCACCCAGTATGGCGACATTCAACTCACGCCGCTGTTCGAGATCCGGGGCCTGAGCGGCCCGTATGACGTGGCCTACTCCGACGGCGGCACGCCGTTCTCGCATGCGGACGATCGGCTCTACGTCTCGGACACCGGTCGCAACCGCGTGATCGCCTATGCGCTCGGGGATGCCGGGGCCCAGCAGGTGGCGGCGATCGGCGACCTGGGCAGCGGCGCCGGCCACTTCGCCGGACCGATGGCCATCACCGCCGGCCGCTCCGGCGGCGCCAATACCCGTGACGTCTACGTGGCCGACGCCCACTCCGGCAGGATCGTGCACCTGCGCGACGATGGCGGCGGCTTCAGCTGGCTCGGGGACGCGAAGGACGGCGCGGATGTCGTCACCTCGCTCGACACCGACCAGTGGGGCAATCTCTACGCGGCGGCGCCCAATCGTGGCGTGATCCGCAAGTTCAGCCCGGGCCTGACGCCGGTCGCGGATCTGACCGATGGTCTGTCGCGCCCGCGCAGCTTCCACGTTCCGTTCGTCAACGTGAACGATCACCGGGTCGGCAGCCTGACGCGGGTCGGCAAGCCCAACGGCGTGTCCGTGGACCAGTGGGCCGACGCGAGCGGCGTGCGCCTGTGGAACCTCGGCGTCGACGTCTCGAACCTGGCGGTGGCCGCCGGCAGCGATCCGTCGGCGAGCTTCATGCTCACCGATCAGGCCGACGTCGTGGTGGAGCTGGTGGACGGCGCGACCGGCCAGACCCTCACCCGCCACGCAGCGGGCTCGATGGGCGCCGGTGTCCAGACCCTGGCGCTCGATCCTTCGGACCTGCACGTCGCGAGCTCGGGCGATCTGCTGCTGCGCGTGACCGCGACCTCGAGCTATCCAGGCGGCCCAAGTGCGACGGCTCAGACCAAACTGGGGCCAGGCGGCGGCCTCACCGCCACTCCGGCGCAGGCCATGCTGCTCGGCAACACGCCCAATCCGGTCGGCGCCTCGACGCGCATCTCGTTCATGCTGCCGGCCAATGCCAAGGGCGTCGCGCTGCGCGTATTCGACGCCTCGGGTCGCGTGGTCCGCAGCTTCGGCGGCGGCTTCTCGCCCGGTCTCAACGAAGTCGTGTGGGACGCCCGCAACGATCACGGCACCGCGGTCTCGGCCGGCATGTACTTCTACCGGCTCGACGTCAACCGCCAGCAGTTCACGCGCAAGCTGGTGGTGGTGCGCTGAGCGTCATGCGCCCGCACCTGCCGAATCCGTCCGGCCCGCATCCGGGGAACGCGCCACGACGGCGCGTCCTCGGGCCGGTCCTGCTCGCGTTGCTGCTGGCCGCGCCGCTGCTCGCCGGCTGCCTCGAGGCTCCCACCACCGAGGATCGCTGGACGCGCGTGGACATGATGAGCTCGAGCCTTTCTCCCAACCAGGTGATCGCGCCCGGCGTGCGTGAGTCCATCGACGTCAGCACCCACATCACCTACCGGCGCATCGTCACGGGCTATCTGGTGGCCGAGCTGCGGGTCAGCGGCACGCTGTCACCCGGCAGCGTCACGCTCGATCCCAACGCCGAGCGCACCGCCATGGCCGCGGATATCGATCGCATCCTCGCGAGTTCGAGCTCGTGCGGGCGTGGCATCCGGGCGGTCACCGGCTGGGATCACCTGATCCAGCCGGTGGAGATCTCGTTCGCGGCGGTGGCGCCGGCGACGCTGATGGACACCACGGCGAGCACGCCCACCGGGCTGTTCTTCCTCTGCTATCTCGGCTCCGGAGAGAAGATCGAGCTGCCGAGCGGCGCCGAATCCATCTACGTCACGCCCTTCAACTCCAGCCAGTATCAGATCCTTCCGGTGGGAATGAAGCTGGCACTGCCGGGTCCGGGACCGAACTAGCGATGCGCGGGCGCCTGCGGAGCTCAGGGACTCGGGCGCGCGGGACGCCCTCCCGCGTCGCCGCGATCGTCGCGTTGCTGCTCGCGCTCGCTTCCGGGGCGGGCCGGCGGGCGAACGCCGCGGAGAACTCGACGCCGCCGGATGGCGCGCGCTGGTATTCGCTCGGGCTCCTCACCGGCTCGATCCGGCTGGATCCGGCGCTCGCCAACTATCAGTGGGACGTGACGCCGCGCTTCGCTTGGGGCGGTCAGGCGATGGCGGGCCAGGGGCGCTGGGGGCTCGGCGCCCGCATGCTCGAAACCCAGACCACGCAGACCGCGAACGTCGGCGGTACGAGCGGTGGTCCCGAGGTGCGCGCCACGAGCTGGGAGCTGGTCGGCAACGCGCGGCTTGCGAGATCGTTCGGCGTCGAGCTGCTCGCGCTCGCGAGCGGCGGACTGCTTCACCTCGGCTATCACCCCGACCAGATGACGATCGACGTCTCGGGCACGCCGGTCGTCGTGGCGTTCCGGCCGATCGACGAATGGATCGGCGGCGCCGGGCTCGGCGCCCGCCGGGAGCTGCTCGGCGCGTGGCGCGCGGGAGCCGAGCTGGAGTGGCGGCGATTCTCGATGGATACCGCCCACCGAAACGGCAGCGTGATCGAGACCCAGCGCCAATCCTTCGACGACTGGAGCGTCCGCCTCGAGCTGGCGCGTCGCTTTGGACGATAACGAAAGGGAATTCACGATGACTCGCCCACCCCGATCCCTGATTGGTTTCGCGCGACCGGTCGCGCTGGCGGCGCTGCTCGCCCTGACCTGGGGGGCGCGCGCCCGCGCCGAGGACGCTGCCGCGGCGCCGGCCGACTCGACGAATCAGGGCGTGCCCGCTCCTGCCGCATTCCCGGCGACTCCGGACACCTCGGCAACGTCACTCATGACCCCGCCGAGCGGTCACGCCATCCGCAAGGTGCGGCTGCTCGGCAAGTCGCAGGTCGTGCTGCGCTCCGGGCCCGGCGACAACTACGCGATCGCCGGGGTCTACAAGAGCGGCTCCGAGTTCCCGATCATCGCCAAGAGCGGCGACTGGGACAACGTGCGCGTATCGCCGACCGAGAGCGGCTGGGTCCACGCGTCGCTGTGCAAGGAATTCGACGACTTCACCGATCTCGAATTCAAGCCCAACCCCAAGATGTATTCACGCACCGGCGCCGTGATTCTCACCGGCTATGCCGGCGCCTACGCCTTCGACCGCAAGTCCAACTCGCTCGCGCTCGGCGGGCGCGTCGGCTACTACGTCTTCGATCGGATCCAGTTCGAGGGCACGGTCGCCTGGACTCACGTCAATCGTCCCGCCGAGATCGTCGAGAGCCTCTTCGGCCTGATGCTCGAGGAGGAGGATTTCGACATGCTCTACTACAACCTCAACCTCACCTGGGAGCTGCTGCCCGGGCGCCAGATGGTGCCCTATCTGAGCGGTGGCCTCGGCTCCGCGATCATGCAGGGCCAGGTGGAGCCCAGCACCAATTACGGCGGCGGCGTCGAGCTGTTCCTCTCCAAGCGCACCGCGGTCCGCTGGGAAGTGCGCGACTACCGCTTCAAGACCGGCGCCGACAACGCGCGCCGCCAGAACAACAACATCGAATTCACGCTCGGGACTTCCTACCTCTTCTAGGAGCACGACCATGACTCACATCGAGCGACGTCCCGCGCGTGGGCTCACGTCGAGGCGCGCCATCGGACTCGCCGGCCTGGCCCTGGCACTGCTGGGGTTCGCGTCGCCCCCGGCGGCCCTGGCCGGCCACCCGGCGCCGTTCGCGGCCAAGGCGGGCGTCGAGCTGGCTCAGAATGCCGCGCGCTCGTGGGCGGCCGACGCGCAGCTGATCTACGTCGAGAACGACGACGATCTCGACGACAGTGGCGCGGCGGTGCGCTGGGGCTATCTGTTCTACTCGGCGAGCCTCGATCAGGCGCGCGCCTACTCGGTCCGCAACGACAAGATCGTTCAGGCCGAGAACCTGGCGATGAAGTTTCAGGCGCCGCCGCTCGCGCAGAACTGGATGGACAGCGGCGCGGCGCTCCAGGCCGCAGACCGCCAGGTGGGCCACGCCTTCCGCCAGAAGCACCAGGGTCATCTCAGCGCGATGCTGCTGATGCGCGGCGCCTTCCAGGACGCGGACCCCGACCCCACCACCTGGACGCTGGTCTACACCGCGCCCCATTCGGCCTCGCTGTTCGTGATGGTGGACGCGAGCGCCGGCAAGGTGCGCCGCACCTGGAGAGGGTGATCGCCATGCGGACCGAATCCATGCCCCGCCCCCGGCGAGCCGCGCCGCGCTTGCTCGGCCACGGCCTGACCGTACTGCTGGCCGCGGCGGCGCTCCTCCCGCGCGTGGCCCGCTCCGACGATGCCGAGGGAGTCCGCGAGATCCGCGTCGAACGCGTGAAGCCCAGGAAGGAAAAGTACCCGACGCTTCGCTTCCTCAAGGCCAACGTCGACTTCATCCGGGCGCGTGAAGACCGCCTGAGCGAGAAGCCAGCGGACCGGAAGGGTGGGGCGGAATCGATCGATCCGCGCTTCCTCGCCTATCGCGAGCTGCTGGCCCGGATCATGGCGGGCCGCGACTCGATCGCCCGGCTCGACGATCAGCGCCAGAAGGAGCAGCTCCTCGCCAGCGTCACCGAGCTGGGCACGCTCGAGCAGCAGCTCGATCAGATGGACCGCCAGCTCTCGGACCAGCGCACGCGGCTGGCGGTGCTGGAAAAGGACTTCACCGGCGACCAGCGCACCTCGCTGATGGTCGTGCTGAGCGGCTATCCCGCCGGCGCCGCGATCGCATCGGTCGGCATTCAGCTCGAGGACGGTGGCGTCCTCAGCGTTCCGCTCAGCGACGACCAGAGGACGACGCTGCGCCAGGGCGGCGTGGTGCAGATGTTCCACGGACTGATCGAGCCGCGCGAGCAGGTGGTGAGCGTGATCTTGAACGGCGAGCGATGGCCTTCCGGCGACACGGGCTATGTGAGCCTCGACCCGGCGCGCGATCGGCTCACGGTTCTCAAGCTCGATCTGTCCACCGTCCAGGTCGACCCGGGCGCGCCCAGCATTCAGGCCAGCACCTGGGTTCACGACGCCGGCGCTCCACCCATCGGTAGCTGAGAACTTCGACCGTGAAACGACACGACGTCGTTCGGGCGCTGGGCATTGTTCTCACCGCGACCGCTCTTGCGAGCGGCTCGCCCGGCCCTGCCCGTGCCTCGACGGCGCCCGTGGATTCGGCAGCCCGCGCTCCGCGGCTCGCGAGCGTGCCGCCCGACTCCCTGCGCGCGCTGCGCGTGGCGTCCGACTCGCTCGGCGCCGACTGGCTCGCGCTCAGGCGAGCGGTGGCGGCGCGCCGCGCCGGCGACACACGGGCGATGATCGCGGCGCTCGAGCCGCTCGACTGGAGCAAGCCGGGATTCGCCGAGGCGGACCGCGCGGCGTTCCTGCTCGGGCTCGGATACCTCGAGCAGGGAACCCCGAGCCGGTTCGTGGCGCTGGCGCGACAGGTCGAGGGTTGGCCCGATCCGACTCCGTTCACCCGCTGGCTCGGCTATCAGCGCGCGATTCTCGAGTCTCAGGGGATGAGCCTGGCGCCCGACACCACCGCGAGCGCACCCGACTCGACCCTCGAGCGCCTGGCGGCGAGCTCGCCCGCGCTCCAGTCGTTTCTCAAGGCGCGCGCGGTCGCGGCGCAGGGCGGTGACGAAGAGCGGGAATGGATCGAGCTCGCCGCCGACACCACCACGCGGCTCGGCCGAGATCTGGCCGGCGAGGCCCTGCTGCGGCAGGCCGGCCGGATACTGGACCACGGTGGCGATCCGACCGCGCTGCTTCGGAGCGTGCCGCCAGGCAGCCGCTACTCGAGCCGCGCGCGCCACCTGCTGGGCCTGCTGGCGCTCGAACAGGGCGACTCCTCGGCCGGGACGAGCCAGCTCGAGAGCCTGCTGGCCCTGGACTCCAGCTACGCCGAGGCGCGCGCGGTACGGATGGCGCTGGCGAGCCAGCGGCTCGACGCGCGCGACTGGGCGGCGGCCGAGCAGGCGTACGCCGCCGTGGATCGCGACTGGTCGAATGAGAACGCCGCGCTTCGCGCCATGCTCGAGAGCGGCAACTTCGATTCGCTGTGGACCGCATGGGCCGGCGCTCCAGCCGGCTCCCCTACCCTGGCGCTCGATGCCGATGCTGCGCGAGTCGCGGCGGAGAGCCTGGCGGTGGCCGCCGAAGACCTGACGCAACATCCGATGCGCGAACCTCCCCCGCTCGACGCGAGCGCGCTCGCGCCCTGGCGCTGGACGGTGGCGCCCCCGACCGCCGAAGCGTCCCGGCAGGTGACGCAATCCGAGCGGCAGCTGGAGGAGCTGCGCTACGAGCGCGACGGCGCGCGCCGCGACGTGGAGCGCGAACGCGCCGAGCTCGCCGAGCGGCAGCGCTACCTGTCGGTGGGGCTCGAGCGGTCCCAGGGGGAGATGCGCCTGTTGAGCGATCGCGCCGCCCAGCTCGACTCGCTTCGCCGCACGCTCGGCGCGCTCAACCAGCAGCTGGCGGCGGTGCGCGACTCGGCCACGCTCCATCTCGGCCGGCGGCTCGAGCGCATCGTCCGCACCGCGCTCGCCCACGAGCTGTGGATGAATGGCATGCGCTTCTACTACCTTTCCGACCCCGCGCTCCAGCGCACCCACCGGCTGCCGCAGGGATTCCCGAGCGCCGATTCCATGCTCGCCGCCGAACAGGGTCTGGCGCGTGCGATCGAAGCGGTGGCGGAGAGCATGGTGATCGCGACGCCGTCCCTGATCGCGCGCTCGTATCGTGACTCGTGGCGGCCCGGTCTCATCACTCGCTCGGATTCGCTCGGGATCGCGGCCGGACAGTTGCTCTCGCGGGCGCGAGCGCTGGGCGGGACCATCGATTCCTGCCTGACCGCGACCTCGAGCAGCCCCGCGCTCCGGCTCGAAGAGCGGCGGCTCGCCTGGCTCGAGTCGAGCGCCGACTCGATGGAGGTCCGGCACCGGGCGCTCCGCTCCCGCACCGCCACCGAGGCGGTCGAAGCGGCGCTCGACGCCATGAACGACGAGCGCGAGGGCATTGACTACGGCCTCGCCTCCTCCCGATACGGCCTCGCCATCCAGCTCGGGGTGCCCGATTCGCTCGAGCTCCCTGCGGCCGCCGCGGGTCATGAGAACGACTCGACCTCGCTCGCCACTGACGTGGAGGAGCCGGCCGAGGCTGCCGAGTGGCGCATGCGCGCGATCGAGAGCCTTCAGACCTTTCTCGGGCGCCACCCCGAATCGCCGGCTCGCGGAGAGGTGCGATTCCGGCTGGCCGACCTGATGCTGGTGGACGCCCGGCAGCAGTTCCGCGAACAGATGGCCGCCTATCTGAAGGCGCAGGCGGCCGGCCAGCCCACCGGGCACCTGCCGCAGCTGAGCGATCGGACGGCGCTCGATCTCTACGTCGCGATTCTCAAGCAGGATCCGGATTTCCCGCACCGGGACGCGGTGCTCTTCAACGCCGCGATGATTCTGGCCGACGACGGCGATCCGGCCGCGGTTCCCTACTTCCAGGAGCTGGTGAGCTCCTTTCCCGAGTCGCCCTATTGCCAGGAATCCTACCTGCGCATGGCCGACCTCAACTTCAATGATCGCGACTTCGCCAGCGGCGTGACCCTCTACCAGCGCGCCGCGGCCGGCGGCGACACCAGCCTCGCCGTCACCGCGCTCTACAAGATGGGCTGGGCGGAGTACAACGCCGAGCGCTACCTCCAGGCGGTCGACGCGTTCCGTCGGGTGCTCGATCTGTACGACGCTCCGGGGCACGCGCCGATCCAGGTGGACGTCCACAAGGAGGCCGAGTCGGATCTGATCCAGGCCATGGCCCGCGCCGGCGGCGCGCCGGCGTTCGCGATGTACTTCGACACCCTCGGCACCCGCCCCTACGAGATGAAGCTGCTGATGTCGCTGGCCGCCTACCAGCGCCGCTACAGCCTGTTCGCCGACGCGGCCGCCAGCGAGGAGCTGGCGCTCACGCGCTACCCGCTGGCGCCCGAGGCCCTCGAGAACGCACAGCTGCTCGCCGAAACCTATCGCCGCTGGGAGAAGCCCGACCAGGTGCGCGATGCTCAGCTCAAGTACGCATCGCAGTTCGCCCCGGGGAGCGACTGGGCCAGGGCTCAAGCCTCCGATTCGGTGCGCACCGCGGGGTCGGAGTTCGCACGCGGGGGACTCAAGTCAGTGGCCCTCGAGCACCACCTCGAGGCGCGGAAGACCAATTCCGCGTGGGAGTGGCGCGAGGCGCTGCAGCTCTACGACACCATCCTCTCCCACTGGCCGGACGACCCCGACGCGCCCGCGCTCCACCTGAACGCCGGCGAGGCCTGCGCGAGCGTTGGGGACTATCCGGCCGCGCTGGCGCACTACGCGGCGGCGGCGAAGGGCGGCCCGGACAGCACGGCGCAACTGGCGCTGTGGCAGGAGGTCGCGGTCACCGACAGCTGGTACGAGGCGTCGCGGAGCGCCGGGACCGGTCCGCATCCGCTCGGTAGCGATTCGCTCGCCACCGCGGTGATGAGCGCGGCCGATCAGCTGCTCCAACGCTACCCGCAGCATCCGCGCGCCGCCGATCTCTTGTGGCGCGAAGGCAATCTGGCGTTCGCCCACCGCTGGTACGACCGGTCCGCCGAGTTCTTCGGGAAGTTCGCGACCCAGCATCCTTCGGATTCGCGCGCCCCGCTCGCCGCCATGCTGCGCGCCGACTCCTACCTGCGCCTCGACCAGTTCGATCAGGCGGGCGCGGCTTATGCCGCCGCCATGACCGCGGCGCGCACGGCCGGCGTCGACTCGCTGGCACGCCGCGCCGAGCGCGCGATTCCGATCTGCGCCTATCGCCAGGCGGAAGCGGCGGTGGCCGCCGACTCGACCGCGTACGCGAAACATGCCGAACTGTTCGAGAAGGTGGCGACCAGTTGGCCCGGCTACGAACACGCGGATCTCGCCGAGTACCGCGCGGGACTGGCCTACCAGAAGGCCGGCAAGACCGAGGCGAGCGTCAATGCCATGCAGAATCTGATCCTGCACTTCCCGAACAGCGAGTTCCTGCGCGACGCGCATCTCCAGATCGCGAAGCAATGGGAGGAAAAGGGCGAGAAGGCGCGCGCGGCCCAGGGCTACGAGGACTTCGTGAAAGCCTTCCCGCAGGACTCGGTGGCTCGCGACGCCTGGCTCAAGGCCGCCGATCTCTACGCGGGCGCCGGGCTCACCGACCGTGCCGACCAGCTGCACCTCGCCTACGTGCACCGGTATCCGGATGACGTGGCGGCGGCCATGGACTTCCTCGAGGATCTCGCGCGCCGCGAGCTCAAGACCGTGAGCCCGTCCCACCCGATCTCGACGCTGATTCCGCCCCCGGCACCGATCCGCTCGAAGCTCAAGAAGGGCGTCGCGGCGGCCGCTCCGGTCGCGAGCGCCTCGAGCGAGCCGCCCTCGCACCTCGCGCAGTACTTGAAGCTGGCGGCGGCCCACCCCGATCTGGCCTCGAAGCCGCTGATCGCTGAGATCCGCTTCGACCAGGGCGAGGAGTCGTTCGCCGCCTACTCGTCAGCCGCGATCCGCCAGCCGCTCGAGAAGTCCATCCCGGCCAAGCAGAAGCTGCTCGACCAGGTTCTTTCGCGCTTCCGGGAATGCGTGAATGTCGGGGTTGCAGAATGGTCCCACGCCGCCACTTACCGGATCGGCGAGGCCCTGGTCGGATTCGGCGACGCGCTGCAGAAGAGCGAGCGTCCTGCCGATATCAAAGGGGACGATCTGACCGCCTACGACCAGGTGCTCCACCAACAGGCTCAGCCCTTCTACGACCGGGGCGAGGGCGTGTGGGCGGAGCTCTTGCGCCAGCGGGCCAAGGATTCGTCGGACGACTCGTGGATGGGCAAGGCGCAGCAGTCCTTGTTCCAGCGCATGTCGGACCGCTTCTACTACCGCCCCGAAACGGATTACCCGCTGGCGGCGGCGGTGGCGGCCGACAAGGTGCACCCCGCGAAATCGGATTTGCCGTCCCGCGCGCACGGCGGCAAGTCGAAGTCGAGCGAACGGGCGGAGGCCAAGAGCCACCGCGGATCCAGGGGTCGAACCGCCAGCATGACCAGCCAGGGGAGCGAGCCATGAGCACCACCGCACGCACTTCGAATCGGCGTGAGGAACGACGCCCGGTGTCCGGCGGCGTTCGCGCGCTGCTCTCGTCGGCGGCGCTGATCGCGCTCGGCCTCTCGTCGAGCGGATGCGGCTTCAGCCTGTTCGGGCACTTCATCGGCTGGCGGCCGCACGCCGTGACCGAACGCCGCGCGCAGAGTTCCGCCCCCATTCCGCTGGCCGGCGTCGAAGGAAGGGTCGCCGAGTACCGCGAGCAGGAGAAGCTGGCGCCCCGCGAGCCCTACTGGCCGTTCGCCATCGCAGTCGCGTATGCCGACGCCGATTCGCTGATTCGCGCCGAGCTCGAGCTGCGCCAGGCTCTCGATCGCGACCCGTGCTACGCGCCGGCGCTCTCGCTGCTTTCCAAGCTCGAATTCGACGCGGGCCGCCACGACGAGGCCATCCGGATGCTCGAAGCGGCGCGCACCGGCGCCAGCGCGTGTCCCGGCACGCTGTCGCCCGAGCTCCTCGCCGGGCTCGCGCTCCACTACGACGCGATCGACCGCCCGGATCTCGCCGAGGCGATCATGAATTCGGTCCCTCAGGACGCGCGCCGCTCACTCGGCTCGTCGGCCGTCTATCTGACCTTGCGCGGGTCCGACCCCGCGCCGGCTGCCGACCTCGCCGAATCGGACGTGCACCGCCATCCGCACAGCGCGGTGAGCCAGAACAACTACGGCATCGTGAAGCTGCGCGCCGGCGATCCCGACGCCGCGCGCAAGGCCTTCGACCAAGCGATCGAGATCGACCCGAAGCTCGCGGGCCCGTACTACAACCTCGCCATCCTGGAGAAGTTCTACGCCTTTGACGACCAGGCCGCCGCCAGGCGGTTCAAGGAATACCGCGAGCGCGCCAGCGACGATCCCGACGGGCTCGCGCAGGTGTTCGAGAAGAACCCGGGCAAGGAGCTGGCCCAGAAGCGGAGCGAGAAATGATTCGAACCCTCGCGTTGGCCCTGATGCTCACGCTGATGCCCGCTGCCGCGAATGCGGCCACGGCGCGGCGCGCGGCTTCGAAGCCGGCCCGCGCCGCGAGTCCGGCTCAGGCGAAATCGCCGGCGGCATCCGGCAAGCGTCCCGCCGGCTCCGACTCGCTCGGCGCATCCGCGGGTGGTTCGCGCACCCTTGATGAGATCCACATCGAGGGCGAGGTCGCCGTTCCCCAGGTGCTGTTCATCACCGCCCGCGATCAGCGTCGCTTCATGGATTTTCAGAATCACCGCTACCTCAAGTCCAGCCGTCAACTGGGCCAGAGCACGATCTATCCCCAGTGGATTCAAATGAACTCGTCATCCGCGATCGAGGCCAGAAAGGAGCCTTCCCGATGAATGCGATTTCGGCGGTAGCCACCTTCTACAAAGAGGGCGGCATGTACATGCATGCCGTTCTGGTGATCGCGGTGGTGATCACCGCGATCGTCATCGAGCGGTTGATCATCATCGGCCGCGCCACGGCGCTCAACGGCCGCAAGTTCACCGACGATCTGGTGCGCCATGCGACGCGCGGCGATCTGATGGGCGCGCGTAACGTCAGCACGCAGTCGAACGCCCCGGTCGCGCGCGTGGCGCAGGCCATGCTGCACACCGCCGGTCACGACGAGGCGGCGCTCCAGTCGGCCGCCGACGATGCGACCGTCCTGGTGCTGCCCGATCTCTCCAAGCGACTGCCCGCGCTCAACGTGCTCGCCAACTCGGCCACGTTGATCGGGCTCCTCGGCACCATCACCGGTCTCATCACCGCGATCTCGGGCGTCGGAGTCGCCGACGCGGCCCAGCGTTCGGCCTATCTGGCGTCGGGCATCTCGGAAGCGCTCCACACCACGGCGTTCGGTCTGATCATCGCGATTCCCACTCTGATGGTGTCGGGATGGTTGAACGCGCGGGTCGAAGGCGTCGCCCAGGACGTCGACGAGCTGACCGTGCGGCTGAGCAAGGCGATGGCCGGCGCGAGCGCGGCCCGTCCGGCGCAGGTCACCAAGATGCCGGTCGGCAGCGCTCCGGCGGCGACGCGTCCGGCGACCGGCACGCTGGGCGGAGGCCAGTAACCCATGGCGCGGCGTTCCCGGCGGCGCCAGCGCGCGAAACCGCACGTCGCGGGCGAGATCGAGCTGATGCCCATGATGAACGTGTTCATCTCGATCATCCCGCTGCTGCTGATGTCGGCGGCATTCGTCCAGGTCTCCGTGATCCAGGCCTCGTTGCCGTCGGCCGAGGCGGTCGCGGCGCCGGCCAACGAGACCCCGCTCGACCTCACCATCTTCATCCGGCGCGACGCCTACGCGGTTCAGGGCAACGGCATGGGCACGCTGGCCTATCCGCGCGGCGACGCGGCGGCCGCGGCCAGCCAGCTCTCCGATGCGTTGCGCGACATCGTCGCGGCCCATCCGGGGACGAAGGAAGTTCGGATCGTCTCGGAGCCCACCACGCGCTACGAGGAAATCATCCAGGTGATGGACATCGCGCGCGCCGCCGGGCTGCCCGAAGCGGCGCTCGCTGACGGCGTGGCGGAGGCTTCCTAACATGCGAACCCGCGAGCGACGGCACAAGCGGCGCCTGATCGGCGCCCAGGGCGGCGGCAGCGTCAACCTGATCTCGATGATGGACATCCTCACCGTGCTGCTCCTGTTCCTGCTCAAGAGCTACGTATCGGGCGAGGTGATGGTGCCCCCGCCGGGTGTCCGGCTGCCCAATTCGACTGCGGACCAGAGCCCGCAGACCTCGCTGGTGGTGGCGATCGATGACAACCAGATCCTGCTCGGGGGCGATCGGGTCGCCTCGATTCCGGAGGTGGTGAACAGTCCCAACATGGAGATCGCGCCGCTCGCGGAGCAGCTCCAGGCCGCGAGCCGGCAGCAGGACGAACTCGCGCGCCGGCGCGGCGAGGGCGAGGTCAAGACCCGCGCCGCCACCATTCAAGGCGACAAGGAAATCGAGTTCCGCGTGCTGCAGAAGGTGATGTACACGCTCAACCAGAACGGCTACGAGAGCATCGCGCTGGCGGTGCTCCAGAAGTCCTAGGAGCGGACCCGATGGCCACCATGACCGCTGAAGTCTATCGCCGGCCTCAGTTCGGCGCTCCCGACGACCTGTTCCGCCGGTGTCTGATCGCGTCGGGAATCTCGGGCGCGCTGTTCCTGGTGATCGTTCTGCTGGCCCCGATGCGCAAGGTGGTGATCACCAGCATCGATCAGTTGCCGCCGCGATTCGCCAGGCTGATCGTCGAGAAGCCCAAGCCGCTCCCGGAACCGATCACCGCCGGCCCCAGCACCGCGCTCCATCCCGGTGGCTCGGGCGGCGGCGGCTCCGAAGCGGCGAAACCCGGCCTCCAGGGCCCGCCTCCCCCGGTCGGGCATCGGCCCGGCCCAGGTCCGGCCCTGGCTCCGAGCGCCGGCACCGCCGGACGCGCGCTCGCTCAGCGCGTCGTGACCTCACAGCTCACCGGCGCCACCGCGGCGCTCGAGAAGTCGCTGGCCGGACTCTCGACCTCGCTGCAGTCGTCGGCGGTGTCGCCGTACGCCTCGGGCATCCCGGCGCGCCGTAGCCGCGTGATCGGGACCGGCCGTACCGAGGCCCAGCTCACGCACGTCTCGGCCGGCTCGGTGGGAGACGCGGGCAGCGCCGATCTCAAGGGCTCGAAGGTCGAAGGCACCTGGATCTCGATCGGCTCGCTGTCGTCGGTGGGCAGCGGCCTGGGCGGCGGCGAAGGCGGAAGCTCGGGCGGCGGGAGCGGCAACGGATACGGAAGCGGCTCCGGCAGCGGCATCGGACCGGGCTCGGGCGGAGGGTTCGGCGGCGGGAACGGAGGCGGCTACGGGAGCGGCGTCGGCAGCGGCGTGGGGAACGGCTCGGGGCCGGGCACGAAGGGTGGCGCGGCGCCGGGCGTCTATCGCTCGAACGCTTCGCTGCTCGCGGTGGTGCAGCGCTACTCGGCCGGCATCCAGTACTGCTACAGCAACGAGCTCAAGCACCACGAGGGGCTGCGCGGCAAGCTGGTGGTGGCCCTGACCGTCGCGGCTTCGGGCGAAGTGATCTACGCCAACGTCGTCTCCAACACGCTCGGTTCCGAGGCGCTCGCGTCCTGCGCTCTCTCCCAGATCCGCGACTGGAAATTCCCGGCCATCCCCGAGGGCGTCACCTCCTTCCAGGTGCCGTTCGTGTTCACGCCGCCGAACTGACGCGATTCAGTCGACTCGGGTTCTTGTCGCGAGGCCGTGCGGTCCCTAGACTGCGCGGCCTCGAGGATTTCATGACGACCACCCGTCCGATCGAAAACGTTTCCGACACCGCGTTGTGGGTCGCGCTCTATCGCGCCATGGAGAGCGAGCGACCCGATGCGCATTTCCGCGATCCGTACGCGCGCCGGCTGGCCGGCGAGCGCGGCGAGGAGATCCTGCGCGGCATCCCCGGCGGGAAATCGCTGTCGTGGCCGATGGTGGTGCGCACCTGTCTGTTCGACGAGATCCTCGCGCGGCTGCTCGGGGATCCGGGGCTGGACGCGGTGCTGAATCTGGCCGCCGGGCTCGACGCGCGGCCTTGGCGGATGCCGCTTCCGCCCGAGCTCCGTTGGGCGGATCTCGATCTGCCCGCGATGCTCGAACACAAACGCCAGGTCATGGGACACGAGCGTCCCCGCTGCCGCTACGAATCGGTGGCCGTGGATCTGCGCGAGCCTGGACCGCGGCGTGAGGCTCTGGCGCGCCTGACGAGTGGTGCCGGGCGCGTGCTGGCGATGTGCGAGGGGCTGCTCGTCTACCTCGATCGTGAGGAAGTGGCGGCGCTCGCCGCCGACCTCCATGCCGCCGGGATCCGCTGGTGGCTGATCGATCTGGCTTCTCCGATGGCGCTCCAATTCATGCAGAAGCGCTGGGCGAAGTCGGTGCACGAAGGCGGCGCGCAGTTCAAGTTCGGGCCCCCCGAAGGGACGCGCTTCTTCGAGGCCAGCGGCTGGCGCGAGGTGGAGTTCCGTTCGACCTGGGACGAGTCCGCGCGCCTCAAGCGCCAGATGGCGTTCGCCTGGGCCTGGCGCTTCCTCGGCCGCTTCTCTCCGCCCGAGCGCAGAGAGATGTGGCGGCGATTCTCGGGCACGGTGCTGCTCGAGCGGACTTAGTTCCCGGGCTCGGGCCTGGTCGAAAATCTCCTGCGCATCCCCTCGCTCACCGACTTCGGCCGCCCGGTCGACGGTTCGATCGGCACCCAGACGGTGCGTGCGCGCGCGAGCAGCACGTCGCCTTCGACCCGGCGGATCTCGGTGTGGCGGTCGAAGGTCCGCCCGGTGCTCGTCCCCACCCAGGTGCGTGCCACGATGCGGTCGCCGAGACGCGCGGGATGCCGGTAGTCGATCTCGTGCCGCGCCACCACCCACAGCGCCTCGGCCTTTTCGGCCGGAGTCGCCTCCGCGGACCAGTGGGCAATCGCCGCCCGTTGGACCCAGGCCAGGTAGACGACGTTGTTCACGTGGCCCAGCTCGTCGATGTCCTCGCCGGCCACCTGGATTTGGATTTCGAAGCGTTGCGTGGAAGGATCGGAGTTCATGGGTGCCTCGACCGTGCATCCGGTCTCGATCGCAGGCTAACACTTCCCCGCGGAGCCGAACGATGTCGCGCTCAGACTACCTGGAACCTCCGGCGCTCGAAGCTCTGACCCGCGAGCTGGTCGCGATTCCCTCGATGAACCCGTCGCTGGTGGAGGGCGAGGACACCGGTGAATCCGCGGTGGCGGAGTTCGCGCGGGGCTGGCTCGAGCCGCGCGGCGTGCGCGCCTGGCTCGAGGCGGCGGCGCCCGGCCGGCCCAACGTGATCGCCGAGCTCGGCAACGCCGCGCGCCCGGGGCTGGTGCTGTGCGCCCACATCGACACGGTCGGGGTCACCGGGATGACGATCCCCCCGTTCGCGATGTCGCGCCGGGGCGACGAGCTGCACGGCCGCGGCACCTTCGACATGAAGGGCGCCGCGGCCGCGATCATGTGCGCGGCGGCGGCGCTGGCCACGGAGCGCTTCGAGGGCCACGTCATGCTGGCGCTGGTCGCCGACGAGGAGTACGCGAGCCTCGGCGCCTATGACTTCGTGAAGCGCCACACCGCCTCGGCGTGCGTGCTGACCGAAGCCAGCGATCACCAACTGGTGCTCGCGCACAAGGGATTCGTGTGGGCGAAGGTCACGTGCCGGGGTCGCGCCGCGCACGGCAGCCGCTGGGATCTCGGCGTGAGCGCGATCGCCCGGGCGGCGCGCGTGGTCGAGGCCCTCGATCGACTCGATCGCCAGGTGCTGAGAACTCGGATCGCCCCCCTGGTCGGGCCCGCCTCGCTCCACTGCGGCCAGATCGCGGGCGGCGTCGGCATCTCGACCTACGCGCCGAGCTGCGAAATCCGCGTCGAACGGCGGACGCTCCCTTCCGAGCGCGAGCACGCGGTGATCGCCGAGCTTCGCGACACGGTCCGCGCCGCCGACCCGGAGGCCGAAGTCGAGATCACGCTGGCGCGTCCGGCGCTCGAGTGTCCCTCCGATTCGAAGATCGCGCGCTGTGTGCGCGAGGCGTCGCGCGCCGAACGAGGCATGATCCCCTCCGACGCCGGGGTCTCTTACTGGATGGACGCCGCGGTGTTCGCGGCCGCCGGCATCCCCACCGTCAACTACGGCCCGCGCGGCGCCGGTGCGCACGAGGACGACGAGTGGGTGAGCCTCGCCTCGATCACCGAGTGCGCGCGCGTCTATCACCGCACGGCGCTGGAGTTCGCGCGGGCCACGGTGGCGGCTGAAGCCTAGGCCAGCACCCCGAACTTCCTCAGCTGCGGCGCGACGCTCGAGGCCAGATCGTGGCGGAACTGGTCCGCGTTGCCCGGGTTCTCGACCTCGACAGTGCCGGCCCAGATCATCCGGCCGTCCTTGCCGGAGGTCCACACCGTGACCTGCTGGCGCACCACGCGATCGATGTAGTGATAGCCGGGGTGATAGCGATCGCGATAAACGATCACGTCGCGGCCGGACCATGGATTGTACGCATCCACCGGACGGATCGAGGTCCACCCGGGCATCCAGTGAGTTTCGGCCGAAGCCTTGAGCGGGCGAATGATCACGGCGCCATCGAGGTGCTGCTCGGCCACCGCTGCGCTCAGATCGTTCTGGCTCGGCATGCCGTTGGGATAAACGGTGTAGGACGAGATCGCCAGCACTCCCTGCTGGCGCAGAGCTCCGGTGACTTCGTCCTCCCACAGCCGGCGCTGCACGTCATCCTTCCGCTGCGACACCACCAGGACCGAGCGCAGCCCGGGCCCTCGGAAGTCCGGGTCCTGGTAGACGTCGGTGAGCTGGGCGTTGGTGCAACCGGCCACGGCCAGTAGCGCGGCTCCGGCGAGCGCGGCGAAGCCGAAGCGCAGCGCCGTCGCGCGAGAATGCTTTCGGGAGTTCATGGCGTCCTCCTTTGCGACTCCTTGTCGCGAATGCGGTGGAGTTCGAAACCCGATCCCTTGGGATCCACCCGGATGCGATGCACAGGGAGTGCCGGCTTCGCCCCGCCATTCGACGCAGGTTGGAACGCGCGAGCCGCACTCGCACGACGTGCCTGTCCGCGCCGGGACAACCCGGAACGCGGGAGTGCACCGCGTTGCACAACCAGGAATCGGGGTGTCGAGAAGTCGCAAAATGGGTGACGGGAACGCAGAATCCGCTAGAGTCCGCGGAATGTCGCAGCGTCACGTCCATCCGTGGGTGTTCATGATCCTGATCGTTCCCTTCGGAGCGATCTTCGGATTCGTGAGCGTCGCGGTGGGCTTCACGCTCACCCAGGCCGGCGTTCCCGTGGATCGCACCGCCGCCCTGATCGCCCTCGGGCTCCTTCCCCACACCTGGAAGTTCGTCTGGGCGCCGATCGCCGACACCACGCTGACCCGTAAGCGCTGGTACGTGATCGCCTCGCTCCTGAGCGCCGCGGGCATTTGTGCCACCGGGGCGATCAGGCCCGACGCCGCCGGGCTCGCCCTCCTTTCGGCGGTAGTTTTCACCTCGAACGTCGCCGTCACCTTCCTCGGCATGTCGGTCGAGAGCCTGATGGCGTACGGCACGCCCGAGAATCTCAAGGGCCGCGCCGGCGGCTGGTTCCAGGCCGGCAACCTCGGCGGCCAGGGCATCGGCGGCGGGGCCGGCCTTTGGCTCGCCCAGCATCTCGCTTCCTCGTGGATCGCGGCGGCGATCGTGGCCGGCGCGTGCGTGGCCTGCATGTTCGCGCTTCGACTGGTGGAGGAGCCCGAGTCCGCTCATCGCCATGCCGATCTACGCGTCAGCCTGCTCCACGTCGGGAAGGATGTGTGGAACGTCTCGCGCTCGCGCATGGGCGCGCTGGCCCTGATCCTCTGCTTCCTCCCGATCGGTTCGGGAGCGGCCTCCAACCTGTGGAGCGCGGTGGCCTCGGACTGGAGGGCCTCGGCCAACACCGTGGCGATGGTGACGGGCGTGCTGGGCGGAATCGTCTCGGCGGTAGGCTGCGTCGCCGGCGGGCTGATCTGCGACCGAATGAACCGCAAGACCGCCTACGCCGCCTTCGGGGTGCTGCAGGCCGTGTGCGCCTCGGCCATGGCGCTCGCGCCGCGAACCGAAGCGACCTACGTCCTGTTCACGCTGATCTACGCGTTCATCACCGGCCTCACCTACGCCGGCTTCTCGGCGTTCGTGCTCGAGGCCATGGGACTCGGTGCCGCGGCGACCAAGTACAACCTCTACGCGTCGCTCTCCAACATGCCGATCTACTACATGACCAACATGGACGGCTGGGCGCACCAGCGCTGGGGCCCGGCCGGCATGCTGCACTTCGAGGCGGCCTGCGGCATCGCCGGCCTCGTGGCATTTGGGATCGTGCTGGCGCTATGGCCCAGGGCGAGAGCCGGCGAGACCGCGGCTGCGGCGCCGGAACCGATCGGCTAGGACTGCCGGGCCCGGAGGGGCGGCGCGGCCTGTTGCAGGGCCGACCCGCCGAGCTTCCCGGCCGCGGTCTAGCGAATGATGACGAACTTGCCTCGCTGAATCCCCTGATCCGAGTTGACCGTGAACAGGTAGATCCCGCTCACCACGTCCTGCCCGTTGCGCGAGATCAGGTTCCAGCGCGCCTGACCGTCGTCGGGATTGTCCTGCTGCTTGTTGTAGCCGTGGTAGGTGGTATTGCCCACGGTGACCGGTCCGCGGATCGAGTCGTTGACCGGGTCGTCCGAATGAATGGTCTGCACCAGATCTCCGGCCACCGTATAGATGCGCAGCGTCCACTTCCCCGGCGGCATCCCGAAGAAGTCGATGTGCGTGCCGGTGGGATCGGTCGCGTTCGGCGTCAGGTCCCAAGATGACGAGCGCTGCTGAATCGACGCGTAGCCGCGGTACGGATTCGGCACCACCCAGACGTTCTTGCCGGTCTTGGTCCCGGACTGGGGAACGATCCCTTCGGCCTCGACCGCGCTGCGCCGGCTCTCGGCCTGGCCGGCGTTGGTCGAGTCGAAGGCCGTCACCGAGTAGAAATAGATGAAGCCATTCTTCACGCTGGTGTCGACGAATTTGTAACGACCGACCGGATAGCGATCGCGGGTCACCTGGATGCAGTCGGTGTGCCCGGGTGGAATGATGCACGAAGTCTTCGACTCGCAGCCGCCGCTCGAGAGCGGGTTGCACTTGAGCGACGTGTCGGGATGAATGACCTCGCCGGTCTGCTGATTCCAGAGATCGCCGCGCTTGAGGCAGATCTCCCGGCTGGCCCCGATGGCCGGGACGAACACTTCGGGACACTTGACGATGAACTGGCCCGGGTGGGCGGGATCCGGGACGCGCACCGAGTTGCTGTCGATGGGAGCACCGTTGGTGTCGTAGTAGTTGAACCAGCGGAACTCGCCCACCAGCGACCATTCGTCCTCGGCCGGGCCGGGCGAACCGACGGGGCGCGTCCAGTTCGCGACCTTCCAGATCTTGTAGCCGCGGAAGTCGAACAGGTTGGGTGGAGCAGGATCGGGTGTGATCTCGGAGAGGTTGTCCCAGGCGATCGTGGCTCGATTGTCGCCCCCGGGAACCACGGTCCGACTCGGGTTCTCCGAGTAGTTGTAGGTGATCGAGGCGTCGCTGATCGGGCTCGGAGGCGGCGCCGAGGAGTTCCAGAACTTGTGGATCGTCCCCCCGACGCTCGGGTCGCCGGGGTTGGCGGAGCCGATCAGGTAGTCCCAGACTCCGGTGCAGTAGTCGCAGTCGAAATCGAACCAGTAGTACTGGCGGTCGGTGACCAGCACGGTGCGCTGGAATTCCTCGCAATCCTCCGACATTTGAAACAACTGCCCCGGATCGGCGCGGACGGCGGTTTCGCGTCCGTGGAAGTCGGGCTCGGGGAATGCGGCGTTGTGCTCCCAGATCCCTTCGTAGGCGAGCTGCGCCGTGAACGCCGTGTTCAGCGAAGGGAACTCGTCGAGCAGGGTCTTGCCGAGCTGTCCGCGATCGGCGTCGCGCGCGTTGAGATAGCCGTCGTAGGCGTTGCGGTAGGCCCGCGCCAGTTGAATGGAGCCCCGGTCCACCGCGATCCCGATCGTGACGGTGATCGACTGGCCGTTCTTCACCTTGAGCCAGGGCCCCACCGAGCACCACTGTTGCTGGTCGCCCTTCTGGTCGTTGTCGGGTGCGGTGATGAAGCCGTCGTGCGGATCCGTGGGATTGGTCTCCACGTTTTCCGTGCTCGACATGAATTCGAAGCGCTGCTGATCGATGGTCGGGCTGCCGCCCTGACCGTAGGGAGTGCCGGCCGTGAAGGAACGGAACGCGCGGAACTGAACCCGCCGGGGTCCGAGGATGCCGAGCGGATCGACGGTGTAGCCGAACAGGAGGAACGAGGGCACGCCGACCGTCTTGTTGTCGTCGCCGTTGTCGTCGGCGATGGAAAATCCGTTGACGCGGAGGGTTTGCCGGCTACACAGGGCGGAGTCGTCCGAGACCGCGAGTCCGGGCGCGTGCGGGAACTGGCTCCGGTTGTCGCGCACCTGCCCGCCCTGCGTCCAATCGTACATGAACGCGCCCTGCGGATAGGCGGGGGCATCCATGTCGTCGAGGAAGAAGTTCGAGGCATCGACCGGGCCGGAATCGAAATCCACCAGCCAACCGACGTACAGGCTGTCGATCATGTTCCCCGAGACATTGATGATCTTGTACTCCACGACGTCGAAGTTGGTGAGGTTCGGGGAGGTCAGTGAGTACGCCCAGGCCCTCTGTTCCACCCTCAGGCCGAGCGGCGCGTGCTGCTCGCGAACGTTGGCGGTCACGGACTGCAGAGAGAAGTCGGTCATGGCGCAGGAATACTCCTGCTGGCCGAGCGCGTTGAAGTCCTCGTCGATCCGCCCATCGCCATCGTTGTCGCGGCCGTCGAGGAAGTCCTCGTCGACCTGGCCGTCGCTATCGTCATCCTGATAGCGATTGCCGCCCACGATGCCCTCGTAGGCGGAGTACATCTTGTCTTCGGCGTCGAGCGAAGGCGGGCGCCATTCGGTGGAGTAGGTGACGCGCCGGATCAATTGCCCGTTCACGATTTCGACGCCGCCCACGGCGAGGGCGACGGCATTCAGGTACTGGATCTGGGACTGGCCCGGCCACTGACCCGCCGGATCGCTCGAGGTGGTGAATGGATTCCCCAGGATCCCGACGTTGGTGACCTTCATCACCAGGTTCCCGGCCTTGAGCACTGAACCGGGGCCGAAGACGTCGGGCAAGGCGCTGGGCTGCGCCGGCCCTTTCAGGGAGTGGAGGAACGATTCGGAGTAAGCGCGGTTCAGATCCTCCATTTCTCCGGGAATACCCTCGAGATACGGCTTTCGGGGAAGATCGGCGGCCAAAGTCGCGAGCGGCGTGACCAGGACCGCGAGCAGCATCGCGATTCCCGGAGCTGCGATTCGTCTTTCGAATCTTCTCATGGCTCCCTGCAGACCCGGTCGGTCGGATCACGGAGCGAAACAAGGTGGCGCGGGGCATGGCCAAGTCTTCGGAGACTCCGCCGCGCAGAGAGAGGATTCGTCGTTCGGAACGAGGCATCGAGGAAGGAACATCCCGGTGGCGCGATGCCGAGCGCCCAGTCAGGAACAATATCGTTCGCCCGGGGCTCGCTGTCAAGACCCCGTTCAGCGGCGAGGCGGCCGCCGCCGACCTGCGCGAGCTCAGAGAATCGACTAGAGTGCGGGGAGGCGGCGGCGAACTGATCCAGCGTCAGACACCGCTGGCCCGGTCATCCCATGAGCCCCGCCCACACCCCCGATTCGACGGTCCTCGTCTCCGCGCGCCTGGTCTATCCCGGCAAGCCCGACACCACCGCCCGGGTCGAGCTGATTCCGCGACCGCGCCCGCAGCGGGTCGCCCGCACCCTGATCGGGCTCGGCCAGTGCTGGGGCCTCGCGATCGTCGCGGTGTTCCTGCCGGTGCTCCACTTCATTCTGGTGCCCGCTCTGCTGCTGGCGGGACCGTTCGTGGCGCGGGCTCGCTGGATGGAGCACGCCACGGCTCGCAGGCTCACGGGAGTCTGCCCCGGATGCACAAAACCCATCGAATATCCGCTGCGCCAGAGCGCCCGGCCGGAGATTCCTTTCCGCTGTCCCGAATGCGGCCGCCCTTTGACCTTGCGCATCGAGGCCCAGGTCATCGAAAGTGCGGCCGAGGGACATCTGCCCCAATCGTGAACCCGGGAAGGGACTCCATGGAGCGACTCGAGGTCCTGATCCAGCGGCTGCCGCACGCCCGCGATCTGCCGCTTCCGGCGTACGAGACCAGCGGCGCCGCCGGTCTCGACGTGCGCGCGGCGGTCGACCAGCCGGTCACGATCGAGCCCGGCGCGATCGCCCGGATTCCAACCGGCTTCGCGCTCGAGGTGCCCGCGGGCTTCGAGATGCAGATCCGGCCCCGCTCCGGCCTGGCTTCGCGACTCGGACTCACGCTGGCCAACAGTCCCGCCACCATCGACTCCGACTACCGCGGCGAGGTCGTGATCGCCCTGATCCATCACGGCGGCGAGCCGATGGTGATTGAGCGAGGCATGCGGATCGCCCAGATGGTGCTCGCGCGAGTGCCGCGCGTGAGCTGGCAGGAAGTCGACGAGCTGACACCGAGCTCGCGCGGCACCGGCGGGTTCGGGCACACCGGCATCGCCTGACCGCACCTGGACGGCCAGGCGCCCGCTCGGGAGCCGAATCCCGACGCCGGTGCGATGGGCCGCGCCGCGCGCCCTCCCCGCCCGGGGTCGAGTGCTAGCATGCCCGGCTTCGAGCGGCTGCCCTCCGCGGCCGCGACTCGTCACCGGAGATCCGCCATGTCCGCCCGAATCCCGTTCCTCGCGCTCGCCGCCACGGCGCTGCTGGTCGCGGCGCCGCGGGCGTTCGCCGTCGAGCGCTCGCAGGTCGCCCATCAGTACAAGTGGGACCTCACCGCCCTCTATCCCTCGGAAGCCGCATGGCAGTCGGCGCGGACCGCGATCGAAAAGCGCATTCCGGGCATGGAGAAATTCCACGGGCACCTGGGAGCCTCGGCGGAAAGTCTCTATCTCGCGCTCAGCTACCAGATGGACCTCAACCGCGACCTCGAGCGGCTCTCGACGTATGCGAGCCAGATCAACGACGAGGATCAGCGCATTGCCCGCCATGGGGCCATGAAGCAGACCGCCGAGCAGCTCAATGTGAAGTTCGGCGCCGCTTCCTCGTACATGAACCCCGAGCTGCTGGCGATCGGTGCCGGCAGGATCCGCGGCTTCATCGGCTCCGACGCGCGGCTCAAGCCCTACCGGCAGTATCTGGAGAACATCCTGCGCGCCGCGCCGCACACCCTGAGCGCGCCCGAGGAAGCGATCATTGCCAAAGCCGGCGCGATGTCGAACCAGGGCCAGGACATCCGGGACGTGTTCAAGAACGCCGAGATGCCCTACCCCACGATCAAGCTCTCGACCGGGGAATCGGTGCGGCTCGATGATGCCGCTTATACGCTCTATCGGGCCCTGCCCAACCGCGCCGATCGCGATTCGGTGTTCCAGGCGTTCTGGGGCGCCCACCACGACTTTCAGGGGACGATCGGCGCCGCGCTCAACGCCGAGGTCCAGGCCCACGTCTTCTACAAGGACGTGCGCAAGTACGCGAGCTGTCTCGAGGCCGCGACCTTCGGCGACAACATTCCAACCCGCGTCTACAAGCAGCTGATCGCCGACGTCCACGCCAATCTGCCCACGCTTCACCGCTACCTGAAGCTCCGGCAGCGCATGATGGGGCTCAAGCAGCTCAAGTACTCCGACATCTATGCGCCGATCGTGAAGGACGTGGACCTGCACTACACGCAGCAGCAGGCGATGGACCTGGTGCTCGGAGCGGTGGCGCCCCTCGGTCAGGCCTACGTCGACACCCTGCGCCACGGCTACACCCGGGGCTGGGTGGATTGGATGCCGAACACCGGGAAGGCTTCGGGCGCCTACAGCACCGGCGCCTACGGCGTCCATCCCTATCAGCTCATGAACTTCACCGGCCTCTACGAGGAAGTCTCGACGTTGGCGCACGAGTCAGGGCACTCGATGCACACCTTTCTCGCCGACACGCACCAGCCCTACGTCTCGCACAGCTACGCCACCTTCGTCGCCGAAGTGGCGTCGACGCTCAACGAGAATCTGCTGTTGCACTACATGCTGAGCCGCACCCAGGACAAGGCCACGCGCCTGTTCCTGCTGGGCACCTATCTCGACGGCCTGCGCGGCACGCTGTTTCGCCAGACCCAGTTCGCCGAGTTCGAGCTGAAGATCCACGAGCTGGCGGAGCGCGGCGAGTCTCTGACCGGCGAACGGATGAGCCAGATCTACCTCGACATCGTCCGGCAGTACTACGGCCACGACCGGGGCGTGTGCCAGGTGGATCCGGTCATCGCCTACGAGTGGGCCTACATCCCCCACTTCTTCTACAACTTCTACGTCTACCAGTACGCGACCAGCGTCGTGGCATCGACCGCGATCGCGAACGGGATTCGAGACGAGGCGAAGCTCGATCCGCCAGGCACGAGACGGCGCGACGCCTATCTCCGCATGCTCTCGTCGGGATCCTCGAAGTACCCGATCGACCTCCTCAAGGACGCCGGCGTGGACATGACCACCTCGGCCCCGTTCCAGGCGGCGATCCGCGAGATGAACGCGGTGATGGATCAGATGGAGCAGTTGCTGAAGTAGCGCGTTCGCCACGCATTCACCGCCGCGCCGTTCAGCCCCGCGTCCGGCTCGCCTCGCGATCGCTCGAGGGGGGACGTGGCGCGAACGGCGCGGGTCACGGTTTCGGCGGCCTTCGAAGCAGCGTGTAGGTGGCGAAGAGGTCGTGCTCGAGATCCATCTTCGCGCCGTCGGGGTCGTCCCAGCCGAGGGCGTGGCCCATGCGGCGCGCGGCCGGCGAGTCGTCGGCGTCGAACGCCACCACCTGGAATCCGGCCGCCTCCAGCATCGCGCGCGAGAACGGGCAGCGCCCGTCCGCCCACGGGATGTAGGGCATGCCGGGCGGCGCCGGCGCCGGGCACAGGTTGTAGATCATCGCCCAGCCGCCCGGCCTGAGCACGCGGTAGAGCGCGGCCGCGAACGTGCTGTCCTCCACCCCGAGGTGGACGAGCCTTCGCGGATCCACCGGCTCGGCGGGATGCAGATAGCCGTTCTTGAGCGTGTTCTTGCTGATGAAGAGATCGTATCCGTTGCCGACCTCGCGAACGAGCTCCGGCGCGGCCGGCCATTGCCCGCTCACCAGGGAGAGCGATCCGGGCGGCTTCGCTCCCGCGATCTGACCCTGATCATTGGGCCACGAATAGAGCGCCCGAAGCAGCGGGTCGACCTCGATCCCGGTCACTTCGGCCCCGAGCGTGGCCAGCAATCGAAGCTGACCGATGCCGCCGTAGCCGAAATCCGCGAGCCTGCGGCCGGCCACGCGGGTGAATCCCGCTTTCGCCAGGAGCTCGAGGGGCCGCGCGTACGCGAGCGGCGTCCCGTAGCGGGTGTTGTAGTAGAACGATTCGCCGAGCTCGCGCGAGATCAGCCTCGCGCGCTGCGAATCCGGCAGAGCCGCGGCCTGCCCCGAAGTCCAGTAGTGGACTCGTGAGGAATCGAACAGCACGGTGCGGGGCGCGACTGTGGGGAGTCGCGAGACCGCGTGCAGGAAATCGCCGGCGAGCCGCGAGCGATAGAGCGGCGCGGATTCGCGAGCCTGATCATCCAGCTCGCGGAGCGTGCTCGAGGTGTCGCGGGGAGAGCCGGCCGCGTGAAGGGTGGCGGACGTTGCGACCACCGCCAGCATCGCGGCCAGGACCGCGCGTGACGCCGCCCGCCACCTGCGATGGGGACGAGAGCCCGGTCGAGATTCCTTCATGGGGTGAGGGTGAGGCCTTTGCCGCCGCGTGTCGCCGATTGGGCGACGGGAGCGCGCTGCGAGGTGACGAGCGACGCGGCCGAGGCCGCGGACGAGAGCCCGTTCAGCCCCGGCGCGAGCGCTCGAGCGCGCGGCGCAGGATCATGATCTGGCCGGCGTGCCACAGATCGTGCTGCGCGATCCCGTGGGCCTGAAGGTAGCGGGGCGATCCCCCGGGCACGGCCGGCTGCGCGAGTCCGGCGGGCTCGAGCTCGAGGATCGCGGCCCGGAGCGAGCGATGTTCGGCCGCGAGCCTCGCCCGCGCGCGTTTCCAGTCGCGGGCCTCGAAGGGCGGAAAGTTCTCGCGATCGGACGGGGCGCACGGAACTCCGCGAAGCCGGCTCGCGACGGCCCGCTTCCAGGTGGCCATGTGGAGCACCAGCTCGCCAATGGTGTGAGCCCGTGGCACCGGGCGCGCGGCGGCCTCTGCGGCCGTGACGCCGGCCAGCGCCTCCTCGACCGCCGGGCCATGCCACGCGGGCCCGGACCAGGCGCGATCGAACAGGTCGAGCAGCCGCCTCACTTCGGTGCGCGGCGGCGCCGGCCGCCGGTCGCGACGGATCGCCGGCCGGGGCTTGCGCGCACTCGCGCGGGCCGCCGGCATCAGAATGCCGCCGCGGTGATCTTGGTATCGGCGGTATTCCAGGCCTTCTGAAAACGGGCCGCGACCCGGTCGGCTTCGGCGCTCTTCTTCTGCGCGCGCAGGGCCGAGGCCAGCCCCTGCAGTCCCCAGCCGGTCTCGACGTGATTCGCGAGGTCGGCGCGGAACACCGCCTCGGCCTCGGCGGCCCTGCCGGCAGCCAGCAGCGCCGTGCCGAGATCGTGCCGCGGGAACAGCAGCCAGTCGGGCGGCTCGTTGTAGTTGAGTCCGTCCTCGAGCTTGACCGCCTGCTGGAATTCGTCGATCGCGGCGGGCCAGTCCTGCTTCGAGCGGGCGACGAAGCCATCGAGAGTGTGGCGCGCGATTTCGAGCAGCGTTCTCGCCGAGTTGTTCCCCTCCGGGGCGTTCTCGGCTAGCGCGTCGCGCAGGTAGGTGAGGCTGTCGTGCTCCGCCGACGATTTCGCGAAGTCGCCCTTGCCGGCATAGGCCATGGCGCGCGCGAAATGCCAGAAGGCGTCGGTGTAGATCAGCTGCGCCGGCGGCATGGGCTCGGCGAGGGCTTCATCCCAGCGCCCGAACTTGATTTCCACCGCGTAGGGCGTGACGCAAAAGAAATCCATGCCGGGCATCATCCCGAGCATCTCGAGGGGCACGGTGCCGGCGGCCGCGTGCGCGGCGGCGATCGATTCCGCGTAGCGCCCCTGAATCATGGCCGTGTAACTCATGAACTGGCGGTTGTGCGCGAGATAGGGCGTGTAGAGCATGCCGGGATTCGGGCCGGCGAAGTACGCCTCGTCCACCTTGACCGCCTGCCGGTTGCTTTCGAGCGCTTCGGAGTAGCGTCCCACTCGCTCGAAGATGTGCGACGGCATGTGGACGAGATGACCGGCGTTCGGGGTCTTGCCCCGGAGGCGCTCGGCGCTCGGCACCGCCTTCTCGGGGTGCGCCGAGGCTTCCATGGTGTGGATGTAGAAGTGATTCGCGCCCGGATGGTCGGGAGTCTTCTTGAGCACCCCCTCGAGGGTGGCGATCAGCTCCGGCGTCACCGGCGAAGGCTTGAGATCGGGCGTCCACAAGTGCCAGGGGTAGAGGTCCATCAGGGATTCGGCGAACAGCGTTTGGACGTCGGCGTCATCCGGATACTGCTTCGCCAGCTCGCGCATCGCATCCGAGTAGGCTTTGTCGAGCGCTGCGCCGTCCTCCGGCCTGCTCGGCGGCACCATGCTGGTGCGTCTGGCGAGCGCCTCGATCAGCCCTTGTTCCTTCGGATTGGCGTGGGCTTCGAGTCCCCTCGCGATCTGAGTCTCGGCGTATTCGGTCGAATCGCGCCACGGCAGTCGAGGCACGTTGATGTTGTTCCCGTTGCTGATCGCGACTCCCCAACGGCACATCGCGCACTGCGGGTCGAGTCGCGCCGCCTCGCGGAACGATTTCTCGGCTTCCTCGGGGTTGAAGGCATAGAGCAGACGCAGGCCCTGATCGAAGTACTGCTGCGCCGGCGGCACCTGGGTGCTCACCGTCCAGTGCCAGTGACCGAGCCCTTGGTCGAGCGGCGGCGGCGCGGGATTGGCCGCGACTGCGGCGGGCCCCGAATGCGGTTCGGCCCGCGAGGCCCCGCCCACCGCCAGCACCATGACCATTGCGATCAGCATGACAGCAAGCCAGGACCGACGCATCGCCATCCTCCTGAGCGGCCGCGACGCCAGGGCTCCGGCCATCGCCGCCAGCGGCTATTCCTGAACGTCGTACGTGAGCAACGCCTCGACTGGGACGGGCTGCAGCTTGCCGCGCCCTCCCAATCCCCGCAACTCGATCAGGAAGAGGACGGCCTGAACGCGGGCGCCGAGCTGACGCACCAGCTCGAGGGTCGCGGCCGCGGTGCCGCCGGTGGCGAGCAGGTCATCCACCACCACCACGCGCTGGCCGGCCTTCAGGTCGCCGGCATGGATCTCCAGCGCGTCTTCGCCGTATTCGAGCGAATAGACCTGGCGCACGGTCTTGCCCGGGAGCTTGCCGAACTTACGCGCGGGAATCAGCGGCACGCCCCAGTGCAGAGCCAGTCCGGTGCCGAACACGAATCCGCGCGATTCGATCGCCACCACCGCCTCGGGGCGCTCGGTGGTCGCCGCCAGCCGCCGGATGGATTCCGCCAGCGCCTCGGGATCGAGGAGCAGCGGCGTGATGTCCTTGAACAGGACTCCCTTGCGCGGAAAATCGGGAACATCGCGAATGAAACGCGTCAGGTCGAGCACGGCCGAGCCTCCCGGTTCCCGGGTCAATGTGCCACGCCTCCGCTCGATCGATCGAGCTCCTCGAGCTCGATCGCGCGGCGCAGCTTCTCCAGCGCGCGAGCCTCGATCTGACGCACGCGCTCGCGGGTGATGCCGAAGTGCTGGCCGGTCTCGGCGAGGGTGCGGTCCGCCCCGTCGAGGAATCCATAGCGTAGCCGCAGGATCTGTTCCTCGCGAGCGCTGAGTGAGCGGAGCAGCCGGTCGACTTGCTCGCTCTGAAGCTGCTGCTCCACCACCTCCTCGACCGACAACGGGCGCTCGCCCAGCGATTCCGCCGAGAGCTGATCGAAAGCCTCGGCGCTCGAGCCCTCGTCGAGCGAGCGGATGCCGGCGACCAGCCCGGCCAGGCGCTGGGCCCGCAACAGGGAGATGTTGAGCTCGCCGGCGATCTCCGGTAGCCCGGGCTCGCGCGCGAGTCGGGCGCGCAGCATGCGCTCGATCCGTACGAACCGGTTGACTTGCTGGAACATTTGCACCGGGATGCGCACCGCCCGGCTCTGCTCGGCCACGCCCCGCAGGATCGACTGGCGGATCCAGATCGCGGCGTAAGTGCTGAAGCGAAGTCCGCGCTCGGGCTCGAAGCGATCCACGGCCTGGATCAGGCCCAGGTTGCCTTCGGCGATCAGGTCCTGAAGGTCGAGGCCCCGGTTTCGGTAGGCGCGCGCGATGTGAACCACCAGGCGCAGGTTGGCGAGGATCATCCCCCGCCGCGCCGCGGCATCACCGCGCCGGGCACGTGCCGCGAGCTCGAGCAGCTCGGCGTGTTCGAGCAACCGGAAGCGGCCGATCTCGGCGAGATAGAGATCGAGCACATCGCGCGGCGGCCCGCTTCCGGCCGGCGCCTCGTCGGTGGGCTCCCCATCGTCTTCCGCGTCGGGTAGCCCCAGCCCGGCCCCGCGCAACGACTCCCGGAAGGTCGCGAACTCACCGGCGTCGAAAAGGGGGTCGAGCAGCAGCGCCTCGTACTCGGCGGGCGTGAGCGCGCCGCGGCGCCGCGCCAGGGCCAGAGCGCCATCGAGGCGCGCGCGGAAGTTCAGCAGCTCGGGAGCGTTCATGGAGAGGGGGCTGCTAGCGCGCCGCGAAACGGCTGTGGCGGGCGGGCGATTCGCTCCAGGTGGCCTCGACACGCGTGACGTGAGCGGCCGCGGGTCCGACCCCGGCCGCCGCCACCAGCGCGTCGAGAGCGGCGCGATCGCCTTCAGCCTCGATCTCGACCTCGCCGCTGTCGAGATTGCGTACCCAGCCGTTCACCCGCAGCGACTCGGCCCGGCGGAGAATGAAATAGCGAAATCCCACGCCCTGGACCTGACCCTGGATCACGAGGTGAACCCGGTGCATTGGAACGAGCGGCGATCGAGCGGATCACGTCCCGCTGGAACGCGATCCAAACCGGCGGCCGCGCGCCGGAGAAAATGGTCGGGGCGAGAGGATTTGAACCTCCGACCCCCTGGTCCCGAACCAGGTGCTCTACCAGGCTGAGCCACGCCCCGACCGACGAAGTCCGCGCCGATCACGGTTCTTCCTGCCAGGCATCTCTCCCGAGCAGGGGCACGAACCGGCACTCACCGTGACGCTGATGCGACCAGCGGTCGCCGGACAACCGCTGCCACACTTCGAGGTGCTGCACGCGGGGACCGCCGACCGGAATGACGACCAACCCACCTTCCTCGACTTGCGCGCGAAGCGCGTCGGGAACTCGTGGCGCAGCCGCGGTGACGAGCACCCTAGCATAGGGTGAAAACTCCTGCCACCCCATGCTGCCGTCGCCGTGACGATACGCGACGTTGCGGATACCGAGTGCGTCGAGCCTCGACTGTGCCGCGCGCAGCAGAGATGCCACCCGCTCGACGGTGAACACGCGCTCGACCAGCTGCGCGAGCAGCGCGGTCTGATAACCGCTGCCGGTGCCGATCTCGAGCACGCGTTGCTGCGGCTCGAGCCGCGCGAGTTCGAGCATGCGCGCCACGATCCAGGGCTGCGAAATGGTCTGGCCCTCGGCGGTGGGAAGGGCGTGATCGCCGTAGGCGCGAGAGAGAAAGGCGCCGTCGACGAACCGGTGTCGCGGCACCGAGCCCATCGCTTCCAGCACGCGCGGATCGCGAATACCGCGCGCTTCGAGCTGCTCCTCCACCATGCGCCGGCGGGCGGTCGCGTAGACGTCGGCGCCGTTGCCCTCGGCTTCCGCGCGCGGCGTCACGGCTACTTCTCGAGCTTCCACGCTCTCACGTCTTCGAGCGCGCCCTCGTCGGTCAGGTCGAGACGCAGCGGGGTCACCGAGACCCAGCCGTCGTGCACCGCCTGGAAATCCGTGCCCGGGCGTGGATCCCAGACCGGATCCTCGCCGCCGATCCAGTAGTAATCGCGGCCGCGTGGATCCACCTTGCGGATGAGCGTGTCGCGGTAGACGCGGCTCCCGAGCCGCGTCACCCGGACCCCCTCGATGGCGTCCCAGGGCAGATGGGGGATGTTGACATTGAGGAGCCGCCGCCTCGGCAGTCCACGCTCGGCGACGATACCCGCCAGGCGTGCCACGAAGTCGGCCGGCTCGAGGAAGTCGGTCAGCTCGCGGGTCACCAGCGACGCCGCGATCGACGGCGCCCCCTGCAGCGTGCCTTCGATCGCGGCCGCCACGGTGCCCGAATAGAACACGTCCTCTCCCATGTTCGGACCGTGGTTGATGCCCGAAATCACCATGTCGGGTGTCTGCTCCAGCAGTCCGTAGAAGGCGCACACCACGCAATCGGTGGGCGTGCCATCCACACTGTAGGTATCGACGTCGTGACGGTGAATGCGAAACGGGCGGTGAAGCGTGAGCGAGTGCGAGGTCGCGCTCTGGTCACGGTCGGGGGCCACGGTGATTACCCGCCCGAGCTTCGCCAGCGCGGTGCGCAGCGCGCGCAGCGCGGGAGCGAACACCCCGTCGTCGTTGGTGATGACGATGATCATGTCGAGGCACCTGGAGGCTTCGGGCCCGGCCGCCCCTCGAGGGTGAGGCTCAGGAGCACGCCGACGATCCGCGGCACGTCGCGGAACGTGTGGATATGACTTTCGGCTTCGCCGTAAACGGTGGGAATCTCGACCTCGGCGACCTTGAAGCCGAGCCGTGCCGCCCGGATGGCGATGGCGGTCTCGAATTCATAGCGCCCGGCGCCGCGCGGCGTACGCTCGATCACTTCGCGGCGATAGAGCCGGTAGCCGCACTGGCTGTCCGAAATCCTCTGACCGGCGAGCGCCGTGGCCCATCCGGACGAGAAGGCGTTGGCGAATCGGCGGCTGCCGGGCATGTCGGGCGTGCGCTCGCGCGCACCGAGCACCAGATCGGCACCGTCGAGGGCGGCCGAAACGAAGGCTGGAAAGCGCTCGGGCGGATGCTGGCCGTCGGCGTCCAGCGTCACCACCGCATCGAATTCGCGCAGCGCGTCGAATCCCGCCTGCAGTGCCGCGCCCTTGCCTCGGTTCCCGGCGAACGAGAGCACGCGCGCGCCGCGCTGTCTCGCCACCTCGGCGGTCGCGTCGCGCGAACCGTCGTCCACCACCAGGATCTCGGGTGGCTCGCGCAGCTCCTGGAGCCGCAGCAGGACGCCGCCCAGGTGCGCGGCGGCCTGATAGGCGGGGATCAGCGCGGCCACCCGCATCAGGCGAGCCCCTCGGGCATGGCCTCGAATCCCAGCCACTGGCCGGGGTGCCGCTCGAGCACGCTCCGCACCACCTCCCGGTAGGTGTCCACGCATTCTCGCGGCGTCATTGGCGGTTCGAAGCAGGCGGCGTAGCCGCCCTCGGGCCGGCGCACGATCACCGCCGGCAGGATCAGCGCTCCGGTGCGACGCGCGAGCGCCGCGCTCCACGCGCACATCGAGCCCGAGCCGCGCGCACCGTCACGGTCTCCCATCAATGCCACCCACTCGCGCCGCCGCAGCGCCCGGGCCGCCGACAGCCAGAGCGGCGCGCCGGCCAGTCGAGCAATGCCGTGCCGACCGCGGCTCCGCGCAAACCAGCGCTCGAGCGACGCGCCGCGTTGCTCGCGCGCGGCGACCCGCACGCGTTCTCCGAGCGCGCTCAGGAATGCCGCGCCCCACTCCCAGTTGCCGACGTGAGCCGAGAGGACGATCACACCGCGCCCGGAGCGACGTGCGGCCTCGAGATGCTGGCCTCCATGGACCTCGACTTCGCGCGCCACACGCTCAGGGGCCAGCCGCGAGAGGCGCAACAGGTCCACGAAGGACAGCGCGAAGTTCGCGAACGCGGCGCGAGCCAGCCGACGGATATGGCGCCGACTCGCGGCCGGGTGCAGGCGTTCCAGATTGGCCTCGAGGTTTCGCCGCGCCGGCACGCCGATCCCGAAGGCGAGCCAGGCCATGACCCGGGCCAGCCCGCGGGACGCCCCGAGCGGCAGGCGCTGAACCAGCCAGTCGGCGCTTCGGAAGCCGATCAAATCGAGCATCGAACGGAAGTTTGGCGGCGGGAGCGCGGCCGGAAACGAAAAGAAATGGTCGGGGCGACTGGATTTGAACCAGCGACCACCTGCCCCCCATGCAGGTGCGCTACCAGGCTGCGCTACGCCCCGACCGGTGAGAGGGCAAATCTATTCGAGGCCTCTCTCAAGCGCAACCGTCGCACTCCTGAATCGACCGTCGCCGCGTGGCTCCGCAGCTGCTCGCTGCGAAGCGGCCTTCGGACCGCCTCGGGCGTCGCTTCCTCGCGCCCGGCGCTCCCCGATTCAGGAGTGCGACACCT
Source organism: Candidatus Sulfotelmatobacter sp. (assembly GCA_035498555.1). Classification (NCBI taxonomy): domain Bacteria; kingdom Pseudomonadati; phylum Acidobacteriota; class Terriglobia; order Terriglobales; family Candidatus Korobacteraceae; genus Candidatus Sulfotelmatobacter; species Candidatus Sulfotelmatobacter sp. The sequence continues at coordinate 42,304 of DATKAB010000003.1, read as the reverse complement.
GCTGCCGCTCTCGTAGCCGCGACAGCAGCTGCTGCAGATCCTGCTTGATTTCGCCCAGGATCAGACGGCGTTCGGCGTCGGAGAAGCTCAGCTCGACCTGGGCAGGATCCTCGCGCCGCTGCTCGAGCAGCTTCTTCCGCGCGCCCTCGATGGTGAAGCGCCGCGCGTAGAGCAGCTCGCGAATGCGGAACAACACCTTGAGATCCTCGGGACGGTAGACACGATTGCCGGCGCGGTTCTTTCGCGGGCGCAGCATGCTGAACTGAGTCTCCCAGTAGCGCAGGACATGAGGCTTCACGTCCAGCATCTCGCTCACTTCGCTGATCGAGCGATAGAGCTTGCTCTCGATCTCGTGATCCGACCGAATCTGTGTCACGGTTCCCTCCCTTCTGGGCTCAGGATTCCCGCTTCAGATCCCGAGTCATGAGCGCGGTCAGCGCGTCCCTGGGCGAGCGGCCCTCGAACAGCAGCGCGCACACCTGCTCGGCGATCGGCATTTCGATCCCGTGCTTGCGGCCGAGATCCCGAGCCGCCCGCGCGGTGTGAACCCCTTCCGCCACCATCCACATGCTGCCCAGCACCTGCTCGAGTCGCTCACCCCTGCCCAGCCGCTCGCCGACCGCCCGATTGCGGCTGTGCCGGCTCATCGCCGTCGCCACCAGATCGCCCATGCCGGTCAGCCCGAAAAAGGTGTCCCGCCGGCCGCCCATCGCGACGCCGAGTCGCGCGATCTCGGCCAGTCCGCGCGTGAGAAGGGCGCCCTTGGTGTTGTCGCCGAAGCCCACGCCATCGCAGACTCCCGCGGCGATCGCGATCACGTTCTTGAGCGCCGCGCCCACCTCGCATCCCACCACGTCGTCATTGGTGTAGACGCGGAAGGTAGCGCTCGAGAACGCCTGCTGGACGACCTGTGCGCGCGCCTCGTCGCGTGCGGCGGCCACCACGCTGGTTGGGATCTCGCGACTCACCTCCTCCGCATGACTCGGTCCGGTCAGCACCACCGGCTCGGGCTCCGGCCGCGCCTCCCCCAACACCTGGGTCATGCGCAGCAGCGTCCGCTGTTCCAGTCCCTTGGCGGCGCTCACCCACAGGCTGTTCCGGTCGATCGGCGCCACCCGGGAAGCGACCTCGCGCATCGCCTGCGACGGCACCACGAATAGCGTCAACTCGGCGCCCTCGAGCGCCACTTCAAGTTCCGGCTGAACCTTAATGCCATCGGGCAGAAGAATGCCAGGCAAAAACTTCCGGTTCTCGCGGTCGCGGGCCATGCGGGCCAGTTCGTCGACCTCGTTGCCCCACAGGACGATCGAGTGGCCGCGCCGCGCGAGGTGAATCGCGAGCGTGGTTCCCCACGAGCCCGCGCCCAGTACGCACACCCGGCTCACGTCGCGCCTCCTCCGCGAAGACTGAATCGGCGCTCTTCACCGCGCCGCAAACGCTGGATGTTCTCGCGATGGCGCGCGATCACCAGCAATGCGATCAGGGCTCCCACCAAGAACAACGGGCTGCGCACGCCGCCCGGTGCCACGATCGCGAGCGTGACGGCGAAGGCTACCGAGCCGAAGATCGAACCCAGCGAAATGTAGTGGCTCACCGCCACGGTGAGAACGAAGATCACGACAAACGCCGCGAACGCGAGCGGGCTCAGCGCCAGCAGCACTCCGGCCGTGGTCGCCACGCCCTTGCCGCCGCGAAAGCCGGCGAAGCAGGTCCACACGTGTCCGGCGACGGCGGCGAGCCCGGTGACGATCGCACACCAGGTGGGTCCGCCGGGAAAGGCCGCGCCGAGCGCCGTTCCGCCGGCGAACGGGACACGCGGCACCAGCAGCACCGGCAACGCGCCCTTCGCCACGTCGAGCAGCAGCGTCGCCACGCCGATGCCGGGCCCGAGGCTGCGATAGACGTTGGTGGCGCCGAGATTGCCGGAGCCGAGCGAGCGCACATCCACGCCCCGCAGCCAGAGCCCCAGCCACAGCCCCCAGGGCAGCGCGCCCGAGAAGTACCCGAGCGCGGCGGCGAGAAGCGCGGCAGCGGCGTGCATGGCGGTGCTCATCGGGACCTAGTCGCTCTTCCGCACGCGAAGCTTCACCGGCGTTCCGTGGAAATCGAAATGATCGGTGAACTGCAGCCACAGGAACCGGCGGTAGTTCTCGGAAAGCCGGCTCGGCGCATTGACGAACAACGTGAATTCGGGCGGTCGCGTCGAGGTCTGCGTCAGGTAGTAGATGCGCGGCGCCTTGCCCGAGCGGGTGGCGGGCGCCTGCCTTCGCCGCTGCACCTGCTCCAGCCATTCGTTCAGCTTTCCGGTCGGAATCCGCCGCGAGTGTTCCTCGATCCGCCGCTGGAGCACCCCGCTCAACTTGGCGAGATGGAGATGGGTGGTCGCGGAGAGCGGCATGGCCGGCAGGTCGGCGAGCGTCGGATAGCGTTCCTTCCGCTCCGCCATCACCCGCTTCCAGGCCGCCTCACGGTCCGTGATCAGGTCCCATTTGTTGTAGATCAGCAGCACCGAGCATCCCGCTTCGAGTGCCTGGTGCGCGAGCCGCGCCTCCTGCCGCTGGAACCCCTGGGTGGAATCCACCACCACCACCGCCAGATCGGCGCGCTCGAGCGATTGGAGCGCCCGCACCGTGGCGAAGAACTCGGCCTGGTCGCCGAAGTGGGCCTGGCGGCGGATGCCGGCCGTGTCCACCAGCACGAAGTCGCCGACCGGCGTGCTCCAGGTCGAATCCACCGCGTCCATGGTGGTACCGGGCTGCGGCTCGACCAGCATGCGCTCCTCGCCGAGCAGCGCGTTCACCAGCGAGGACTTCCCCACGTTCGGCCTTCCAATGATGGCGACCCGCGCGCGCGGCTCGACCTCCGCCGCCTGCTCGGCCGGGAGCCGCGTCACCACTTGATCGAGGAGATCGCCGATCCCGGTGCCGTTCTCGGCCGAGATCGCGAACGGCTCGCCGAGCCCGAGGCGGTGGAATTCGTGCACGATCGGATCGGCGGGTTTGTCCACCTTGTTCACCACCAGCAGGCTCGGGTTCTTCCGCCTCCTAAGAATCTGCGCGATCGCCGCATCGAGATCGGTGACGCCGGTCTTCGCGTCCACGAGGAACAGCACCACCTGGGCAAGGTCCATGGCCATCTCGGCCTGACGGCGAACCGCGGCGTCGCGCCCGGGCTGGAGTTCGCCAGGAGCCCCGGCCGCCGGCAGGAAGCCCCCGGTGTCCACCAGCATGAAGTGGCGCCCGTTCCAGTCGGAGCGCGCGGTGTTGCGATCGCGGGTGATGCCGGGACGGTCGTGCACCACCGCCCGACGCTCGCGCAGCACGCGATTGAAGAACGTGGACTTGCCCACGTTGGGACGACCGATGATGGCCACGACCGGTGCCGGCATGACGAAGCCATGCGGCGCGCCGGGGATCGAATGCGAAGCCGGCGCGCCTTCGGTGAAGGAAGAAGAAATGGAGCGGGCAACGGGGTTCGAACCCGCGACCTCAAGCTTGGGAAGCTCGCGCTCTACCAACTGAGCTATGCCCGCAGGAATCGACCGGAGGATGCGCTTTCGAGAAAGCTAGGCACTCGCGCGAGGGGTGTCAACCGGACCGCGACCCGCCGCCCTCGTAGCGAGCCAGCGCGTCCCGTGCCAGCGAATCCGGATTCTTCCCCTCGGTCTCGAGCCGCTCGGAAGCGAATTGATGGCGGAACCAGGTGCGCTGGCGCTTGGCGAGCTGCCGGGTGCGAAGTGCGGTGAGCGCCTCGGCTTGCTCGCGGCTGAGGCGCCCTTCGAGCAGCTCCAGCGCCTCGTCGTAGCCGACCGCGCGCAGCCGCCGGAGCTCGGCCTCCAGGCCCGCCTCGCGCACGGCGCGCGCCTCGTCCAGCAGACCGTTCGCGAACATCCAGCTCGTGCGCCGCTCGATCCGGCGCGCCAGCTCGGCGGGCGGCGTGCACAGCTCGACCACGCGCCACTCCCCCACCAGCGGCGGCTGCGGCGGGCGCGCGTGCCACCAGCCCAGCGGTCGGCCCGACAGCTCGACCACCTCCAGCGCCCGAGTGATGCGCTGTCGATCTCGACGGCGAAGTCGCCCCGCCCGCTCCGGATCCTGGCTCGCGAGTCGCGCGTGCAGCGCCTCGACCGGTTGTGCGGCGAGGTCGGCGCGCAGCCGGGCCCGCTCTTCGGGGTCGAGCGCGGGCTCCTGCGACAGGCCGTGACGCAGGGCGCGGAGGTAGAGCCCGGCGCCACCCACCAGCAGGGGCGGCCGGGATCGCGAGCGAATCTGCCGAATGACCGCGGCGGCGCGACGCGCGTATTCCCCCGCGCTCACCGAATCACCGATCGACCAGGCGTCGAACAGATGATGCGGTCGCGCCGCGCGCTCCGTCTTCGAGGGCTTGCCGGTGCCGACGTCCAGCTCGCGGAACATCTGGCGCGAGTCGGCGCACACGATCTCGGCGCCCAGGGCCTCGGCCAGAAGCTCGCCGACCTCGGTCTTCCCCGTCGCCGTCGCGCCGACCAGCGCGAGAATCGTGTCAGCGTTCATCGACGTTCATCGGCGGCTCCGCCGCGGTCCGAGCGCCCAGCGGCATCGCCCCGTCAGGTGCGGCCGAATCGGCGGTGCAGCTCGTCGAGATCGAGGCGCACGTACGTCACCCGCCCGTGCGGATCGCCGTGCGGCCGGGAGGTCGCGAACAGCCGGTCGATCAGCGTGTGCATCTCCTCTTGAGTCAGGGGATCGCCGGCCTTGATCGCGGCATGGCAGGCCCACGATCGGGCCAGGCGCTCCGCGATGTCGGCCGAGACGTCGCGCTCCTCGTCCGTGATGCCGTCGAGGAGATCCTGCAGCAGCTGGCCGGGGCGCTCGTGCCGAAGCCCCGAGGGGACGCCCTGGATCACCACGGTGGGCGGGCCGAGCGGCGACACGTCCCAGCCCAGCTGTTGCAGCCACGGGCCCATCTCGAGCAACAGATCGAACTGTTCTCGCGTCAGGTCCACGAGCGCCGGGAACAACAGCTGCTGCGAGGAGCCGCTGCCGGTCTCGAGCCTCGATTTCGCCTCTTCGTAGAGGATGCGCTCGTGCGCGGCGTGCTGATCGAGGATCACCACGCCGCCACGCACCGGCGCCAGGATATAGGTGTTGTGGAGCTGCCAGAGATCGGGTTCGGCGGAGGACTCCGCACTCTCGGCCTCGGGTTCGCTCGCCGCCGAAGGCGGGGGCCCGAGCGCGGCCGCGCTGGCGTTGGGGAGCTGCGGCCGCTCGAGGGTGAAGAGCATCGCCATCTGCGACGGATCGACCGGCTTCTCCCGTACGCGATCCGCCCAGCGCGGATAGGCCTCGGGGCGCGAGTTTCCTCCGGCGACGCCACGCACGACGGTGAACGGCGGCGTGTACGACGCCAGCGGTTTCGCACAGGCCGCCGCCACCATGCCGAACAGCTCGTCCTCGGTGGCGAAGCGGACCTCGCGTTTGGTGGGATGAACGTTCACGTCGAGCCGATCGCTCGGCACCGTCAGCCACAGGACGGCGGTCGGGAAGCGGCCGGCCGGCAGCAGATTGTGATAGGCCTGCCGCAGAGCCTGGGACAGGGTCGGATGCTGGACCCAGCGTCGATTGACGAGGAGGATCTGGCCTTCACGAGTGGCGCGCGCGTGCTCGGGAAGCCCGATCAGCGCGTCGAGCTTGATGCCGGCGCGCTCGCCATGCGCCTCCAACAACTGATCGGCATGGCCGGCGCCCCAGATCGCGGCGGCGCGCGCGCGCGGCGTCTCCGCCGCCGGCCACTCGAACCGCTCCCGCTCGTCCACCACCAGTCGGAACGCCACCTCGGGGTAGCCGAGCGCCAGCGCCTCGAGCATCCGAATCGCGGCCCGCAGTTCGCCCGCCGGCGTGTGCAGAAATTTCCTGCGCGCCGGGGTGTTGAAGAACAGCGCTTCGACCTCGACGGTGGTGCCGGGCGCGCGGCCGGATTCCCCGCGTTCGACCACCTGTCCCCCCTCGACCCGCACCCACGACGCCACCGCGGCGTCACGCGGGCGACTGAGGAGTTTCAGCTTGCTGACCGCGGCGATACTCGGCAGTGCCTCGCCGCGAAACCCGAGGGTTTCCAGGTGATCAAGGTCCTCGAGCCGCGTCAGCTTGCTGGTGGCGTGGCGTTCCAGCGCCAAATCGAGATCGGACGCAAAGATCCCGATGCCGTCATCGGCCACCGAAAAACCCTGGTCGAGCGACTGGCGCACCCGCACCTCGATGCGTCGCGAGCCGGCGTCGAGCGCGTTCTCGAGGATCTCCTTGAGTGCCGAGAGCGGGCGCTCGATCACTTCGCCGGCGGCGATGCGGGCGGCAGTGTCGGGCTCGAGGCGGCGAATCGAGCGATAGGTGGAAACTTCCGGGGCCATGCTCGCGAGCAATACACACCGCTCGAGGCGCGGTCAAGAATCAACCCCGGCGGGATGCAGGCGGCGACGGGTGTCGCTCTAGCCGCGCGAGGGATCTCCGCCCACCAGCCAGCGCGTCACGGTAGAGAGGAACGCGTCGGCGTCCTCGCCCGCGGCGATCTCGATCACTTCGTTGCGGATCGGCGCCGGCGGCCCGGTGGCGCCCGCCTCGCGCCAGGCCTTTTCCCACAGTCCCAGCAGGCGGCGCCGCAGGTTGGCAAACGCGGCCAGCGTCCCCGCCGTGAGGAGGAGCACCTCGCTCGGTTGCGGCTGGCACAGCGAATCGGTGTCGCGGAGCTGCGCCGGCAGGCGCTCGGCCAGCAGCTTCAGGGCCTCGGGCAGGTCGGTGAAGATCAGGCGATGCACCGCGAACCGCAGGCCGTCCCGCCGGTGCCGTTCCACCGCCAGCTCGAGGCGATTGTGGAAGGCGGCCGCATCCAGCCATCCCGCGACCGGCTCGGGCACCATCGGGAAGGCTGGCGCCGCCAGCTCGCGATCCCGCTGATCCCAGGTGCTGCGCAGATCCTCGACCATCCGCAGCCACGAATTGACGCCACGATCGGGATCGATGGCGGCCGCGGCCAGCACTCCTCGATGCTGCGTGGTGCGGAACGGCCAGGCGCCCCAGATCTTCCCCTGCAGAGGCCCGTTGAGACGCGCCACCATCTGCGGCGTATTGAGCTCGCGGGCCACGTCCACCAGGCCGGAAAGCAGCGGGTCTTCGGGCCCCATGTGGACCACACGCTGCAGACCGTCGTTCCGGCCGGCGTGCAGCTCGGCGATGCTCGCGCCGGTATTGGCCATCAGGCCGCTCAGCGCGCGCTCGAGCGCCTGGCGGTCTTCCTGGGAGGGAAAATCGTCGAGGCTCACCACCGCCGGTGGGCGAATGCCGCTGGGCCGCACCGGCTGCGGTTCGGTTGGCGAATCGCCGGCCAGGTCGGGCAGGGCCTGCTCGACGATCGCTTCGAAATCCTCGCCGCCGAGCGCGGTCTCGAAGGCCGCGGCATGCAGCGCAAGCGGCGCCTGAATGGCGGGCGTCTGCGTGGGCGCGTCCTTGCCGTCGCCGAGGAAGCTCTCCGGAGACTGGCTGGGCGTGCCGAGCGCGAGCAGCAGGCTCTCGACCTGCGTGCGGCGCGGACTGCGCTCGCTGACCAGCGCCAGATCGAAGATCTCGCGGGTCAGGTCGGCGAGGTCCACGGTGCGCGGCAGGCCGCAGATTTCCGCGAGCCGGAGGCCCGCCTCATCGGAACGCGATCCGGCCACCAGCCGCACCGCCACCCGGGGCTGCTTGAGCAGCCTGGGCAGCAAGTCGGCGTCCTGCCAATCGAAGTCGATCAGGACCACGCGCCGCGTGGCGGATTCAGTTGAAATCAAGGCCATAGGGTCTTCCCCACCCGGGTATCGAGCAGGGACCATACCATCGGGTCGATTTCGCCCAACTCCGCATCAATTCGTGCACTCATCGGCTGAAGGCGGCTGGAATTGGGTCAGCGCGCCCGCTCTCCCGGCCGGCCGCCGTGCAGCCTGCACGGATCCCCCCGGCCCGGACCGCAATCCGCACGTCAATCGGTGGGCGAAGGCGGCGGCGGAAGCGGCGTGTCCCGGAGCACCGGATCCAGAATTTTCACCGGATAGCGCCTGCCCAGCTCCTCAAAGTACACGGAGAGCTTTCTCTCGAACGCCAGCCGCCGGTCGTTCTCGACCTGCCCGGCCAGGCGATCGGGAGGCGGGGACTTCCGTTTGGCGACCCGCAGGCGGACCGCCGCGGAAACCAGATCCAGCCACGGCGAGACCTGGCCCTCCTTGAGCACGGGCCCGCTGCGCCGTGTCCCGAACACCAGAGAATCCAGCTCGCTCGACTTGCCGAGATTGGCGATCGAGCCGCCGGCGGCCACATCGGTGAGGTGCTCGAGACCACCGGCGAGCGTACCGAGACTATCGAAAGACCAGCCCGACTTCATGAGTGAATCCAGCTCCGCCCGCTTCGCGTCGATCGCCCGGCGACCCGCCGCTTGGCGGTACGCTTCGATTGCGCTCAGGCGCGCGTCCATCCACTCCGGGCGGCGGCCGCTGGTCACGCTGTCCACCCAGGCCATGAACCAGCCGGACGAGCGTTCGTAGGCGCGGCCCGGCACGATCGAACCGGGCGGGGTCTGCTCGAGTCGTGAGTAGAACGCGACCATGTCCGGCGTACCCTGGTTCTCGCCGATGAGGTGTGAGGCCGGTTGGATGAGGAGGCCCGCTTTCTTCGCTCCCGCCCTGGCCTGGGCCACCGACCGGGTCGCCGCCGCCAGGCTGTCGAGGCGCCCCTTGGCGAGAGAATCGGCGAAATCGGCGGCCGCGTCCCAAGCGACGTTGGTATAGATGTACTGGAGCGGCTGCGCCACCACCGGATCGTGCTGGGTACACAGGATGATGTCGTAGCCGGCGTCGGTCCTCACCACGTCGCTCATCTCACCCGGTCGCAGCGTGAAGGCGGCCTTCTCGAAACTCTCGATCATGGTGCCGTGCCCGAACAGGCCGAGGTCGCCGCCCTTGTCGCGCGTGGCCACGTCGTCCGAGTACTTGCGCGCCAGTTCCTCGAAGTTCTCGCCCTTGCGGGCCCGATCCAGCAGCTGCTGCGCTTGCGCGCGGGCCGCCGAATCGGCGGCCGCACTGGTGCCGCTCGGTTTGATCAGGATGTGGCGGACGCGGATCTGCTCCGGCGCCGAGTACTTGTCGATGTGGCGTTCGCGATAGCGTTCCACCTGCTCCCGCGTGAGCTTCACGTCGGGCGGCGAAACCGTCGGAACCGAGACCATGGAATAGTGGATGCGGCGTCCGGTCGCGAACGCGTCCGGGTCGCGATCGTAGAGCTCGCGGGCGCCGGCTTCCTCACGGGCGCGAACCGCCGCGGCTCGCTCGCCGGCCAGTGCGGGGCGCGCCTGTTCGAACGGCGGCATGGCGTCGGGAACCTTCTCGTAGATTTGGAAGACGATCCAGCCTCGGCTCCACGGCAATTCGCCGGTGCGCAGGTCGAGCGCGCCTCGAGCCAGCGAATCTCCGAGCGTCGCTGCGGCCGCGCCGGTATCGGGCGGCCCGCCCTGGAACATCGGCCCCACCTCTCGCATCGCGGTCGCGGAGCGCTCGAGCGTCTTGTCGCGCTGGTCCTTCTGCCAGACCGCGAGCAGCCGGTCGGCTGAATTCTTCACCGCCGCGTCGCGTTGCTCCTGGATCCATCGCGCGCGGACTTCATCCTGCACCTCGGCCAGCGGCCGCACCTTGATCACCCCGGCCACGGCATCGAAGGACGAGAAGTCGGCCTGATGAGCGCGATACCAGCGGTCGAGCTCCGCCGGGCTCGGATTCGGCGGCGGGAGAGCGAACGCGTCGAAGGCCGCGTAGCGGATCTTCCAGCCGGTGGTACGCAGCGAATCACCCTTGCGCGCGTAGGCGGCGCGCAGCTCACGCTCTTCGCCGTGCAGCCGGGCATCGGTGCGAAGCTGATCGCGGATCTGGGGCGCCACCTTCGAAAGCGGCGCGACGCCGCCCGGCTGGGACTCGTCGACCCGGATCACGAGCCAGCCGGTCTGAGAGGACACCGGCGCCGCCACCAGCTGGCCGGCGCGAGTCGAGTAGAAGGCCGCGCGATCCCGGGCATCGCCGCCCCAGAAACCCGGGAAATTGTCACCGACCACCTCGGAACCGCGGCGGATGCTGCCGCAGGCTTTCTCGAGATCCTCGAACGAGACGCCCTTTCTGGCCGCGGCGAGCGCGCTGTCCGCGCGGGTGCGCATCCTCTCCTTCCAGGTCCGGCCGGCCGGGGAATCCAGCGCCACGCCGTCAGGCAGCGGCGGCTGATCGACCTGGAGCGCGGTGAATTTCGCCCGCGGCTCCTGCTGGTACTCCGAGGGGTGAGCGCGGTACCAGGCCACGATCTCGGTTTCACGAGGCTCGCGGATGTCGCCGCGGTACTCCCCGCGGCGGAGCGCCAACATATCGAGATCGGCACGCATCAGGCTGCGTTCGGCCCCGGCCTTGATGCTCGGATCGTTGCCCACGAACTGGCTCTCGAGCTGCTCGTTCAGCTTGCGCGCGGCCATCTCGAGCTTGATCTGGGCCAGGGCGCGATTGAAGTTGTCGACCTGCGTGGTCTTCACCACCTGATAGCGCTGCGCATCGAACTTGCCGCCGGGATTGAAGAACGCGTCCTGCTTGAGCTGGGCCTCGGCCTCGTCGTCGCTCACGGCGATGCCACGACGCTGCGCTTCGAGCACCAGCATTTCGCGACGGATCAGGCTCTCGAGGAGCTGGCGGCGCAAGGCCGGCTTGAGCTCGCTCGGCACGTCCTGACCGAGCCGCTGGCGGTAGTCGGTCGTGGCCTGCTGCTCGCGGGCCTCGAATTCCTGGCGCGAGATCGAACGGGGTCCGACCGTGGCGATCGCCGGGGACCCCGCCGGCGCCGACGGAGTCTTCGCCACCGGCGCCTTGCCGGCCTTGGGCGCCTGGGCCAGAGCCAGCATCGCGCTCATCGCCACCAGCAGCGCGCTCGCCGCCAGGCTTCGCCAATCGATCCGGACCATGCTCCCTTCCCTACCGGGGCCGGCTTGACGCCCGCGCCATCGGTTCTCTAGCTTGCTCAACTGCGCTCATGTGGACGTTCGAGACCGCTCCGCCGCTTCCGCTGTGGCACGCCCGTCCGGTTTCGCATCGCTCCCTGCTCGCCTCGACGACCCGGCGGGGCGGAGTGAGCGCGCCACCCTACCATGCCCTCAACCTCGGCCGCTCGACGGCGGACGATCCCGCCGCCGTGGCCGAGAATCGCCGCCGCGTGCTGGAGCGATTGGGTATCCCTGCCGAGCGGCTGGTGACGGCGGGCCAGGTGCACGGCGCGCGGGTGGTTCGCGTGAGCGAGCCCGGACACGTCCCCGAATGCGACGCGCTGGTCACCGCCGAGCCGGGTCTCGCGCTCGCCGTCACCACCGCCGACTGCATGCCGTTGCTCTACTCCGCGCCCCGGGCGGTGGCGGCGGCGCACTCGGGCTGGCGCGGCACCGCCGAGGGCATGCCGGTCGCCGCACTCGAGGCGATTCGCTCGCTCGCCGGTTGCCCGGCTTCCGAGATTCGCGTCTTTCTCGGCCCCTGCATCCGGGTCTGCTGCTATGAAGTGGGCGCCGAGGTCGCCGGTCGCTTTCCCGAGGCTGCAGTCCGGCGCGAGTTCGCGCGGCCGCGACTCGATCTGCCGCGCGCGGCGGCAATCCAGCTCTTCGCCGCCGGACTTCCTGAATCCGCGCTCGTCGACTGTGGGGCCTGTACGTCGTGCCAGCCGGACTGGTATTTCTCCCATCGACGGGATGGCGCTCCTGCCGGACGTCAGTGGGGCGTCGCGATCCTGGAGAGGGAGTCCCCGAGGGCGACGCGGTGAGCCCGATGTGAACGGACGGAAGAGCATGCCTCAATCCCGGAGCGAGCGTGTCTAGGGCCTGTCAGATCGACGTGGGGCATCGAGGCGCGGCGCGTCATTTCCTGCGCGCCACCGGCTCGGCCCTGCTCGCGGCGCTCGCCCTGACCGGGGCGAAGGCGGTCCCGGGGCCGGCTGTCGCGAACCTGGTGGTGTTGCGGACCCGCGAGGGCGAGATCCGGATTCGCCTTCACCCCCGCGAGGCACCGATCGCCTGCGCCAATTTCCGCCGGTTGGTGCAGGCCGGCTTCTACGACCACACCTATTTCCATCGCGCGCTTCCGGCGTTCGTGATCCAGGGTGGCGATCCCAACACCGCGCGCAACGCGGATCCCGCCGACGATGGACTGGGCGGCGCCGGCTACCGCCTCCCGGCCGAGGCCGGAGGTCCGGCGGTGAGGGGCTCGGTGGCGATGGCGCGGCTTCCCGACGCGCTCAACCCGTCGCATGAGAACGACGGCTGTCAGTTCTACATCGTGCTGCGTCGCCAGCCGAGCCTCGACGCCACCGGCGGCACGGTGTTCGGCGACGTGATCGCCGGCATGGACGTGGTCGAGAGGATCGCGGCGCTCGCCTACCAGAAGGACGTTCTGCAGGCGGCGGCGGGCGCCAATCCGCAGGACCGCGCGCGTATCGTGCGCGCGTCGCTCGAGCCGGTGGCCGCGCGCTGAGACCGGGCGCGGCTAGCCGGACGGCTCGATCGGGTTGAAGCCCAGATCCGGGCGCGCCAGCCGCCGCAGGGCTTCGGGATCGGTGACGATGGCGACTTCGCAGGTGACCGTCACCACGCCCCGGAACAGGTGTCCGGTGTGCGCCACCATGTCCTCGCCCGCGATCACGGCGTGACAGTGTGGAATCGCCTGGCCATCGAGTTCGCTGAAGTTCCCGGTGAGCGAGCCGATCTCGTGCTCGCCTTCGAATCGTCGCGTGACGTACTGGCGAGTGTCGCGCACGAAGAAGCCGAGCTCGGTCTCACCCACCGCGCCGAGTCCCGAGATCAGCCCGGCGCGAACACCCTGCTCCTTCGCGAACTTCCTGAGCGTCTCGACGATTTCCTCGCCGGGGTCGATGCGCAGGATCCAGCCGAAGCGCGTCGCCTGGGCCTTCACGCGCGTCGCTCCGCAACGCGCGCGGCCGGCTCGGACTCCTCCAGCTCCGAAAGCCCCAGCTTCCCGGTGAGGCGAAAGAAGCGTTCGAGGCTCCGGCTTCCGACCTCCGATCCCAGGGCCTCCACCTCGGCTCCGCTGTCGAGCCGCACCAGCAACGCGATCGTCTCGAGCGAGCGCGCGCCATCGCAGGCGCTCCACGCCAGCTCCAGCGAGGGCGTCCCGCCGGGAATGCCGGCCATCAGCGCCCGCAACTCCTCCCGTTCCTCGGGGTCGAGACGTGAATACCCGGGCCACAGGTGGGCCTGGAAGTCGAGCGGCGCCTGGAGCCGGCGGCGCGGCGTGCGAGCGGCCGCGTTCGAGTCCCCGCTCGTCGCCCGTTCGAACTCTTCGCGTCCGAGGGAGCCCGCGAGCGAGTCCGCTTCGCGCCGCCAGGCCGCCAGCGCCGGAGCGAGCCGCTCAGCCGGTATCCCGAGCAGCGCCAGACTCCGCATCGCGCGCTCGCTCCGCACCCGCTCGCGGGCGGCGGCGGCCGCCGGCCGCTCCGCATCCACCGCGGAGAGCAGCCGCCGGCGCGCGCCGCGCTCCACGGCGCCGGCCAGCCATTCGATCTCGCGCTCGGCCGCCGAAGCGAGGAACCCGGCGTAGGTCGCGGCGCAGCGCACCGCCAGCGCCAGCGAGCCAGGATCGGAGCGATCCGGCGTGTCGTGAGAAGAGTGATAGAAGCGATCGGGCCATTGGATCAGCATCGGGCAGGGAATGTCCCGCGCCGGATCGTTCAACACCACGTGATCGCTGCCACCCGAGTAGGGAACTTCGGCGAGCCGCGTCATCGCGTAGCGCCCGGGGGATGCGAACCCGGCGACCCGGTCGAGCGCGTCGTCGCGAATGCGCACCAGCAATTCCTCGGCGAACGATGCCGAGAAGATCGGCGGGTGCTCGACCAGCAACGTGCTGCCGCACTGCGACTGATCCTCTCCCACCATGTCGAGATTGAGCCCGGCGATGATCCGCGGGGCGCCCTCCCCGCGGGCCCCGAACCAGGCGTGGGTCCCGGTCAGCTCCGGCATCCACAGGAATCGGACCGCCCGCGGGCCCGGCCGCCAGCGTCCGGCGCGCTCGAGGGCCCGGAGCGTGCGCGCGGTCTCGAAGGCCGCGGCCACGCCGGAGCCGTTGTCGTTGGCGCTCGGCTCGGGATGACAGAGATGCGCGAGCACCAGAAGCTCGTCGGCCCCGGCCGGACCGAGCCGCGCGGAGAGGAGCGGAATTCGTCCCGCGAAGTCCCGCGAGTCGATGTGCACGTCGAGCTCGGGCGTGCCGCCCTCCCGCAGCCGGGCGCGCAGCCGATCTCCGGTCTCGGGAGTCACCACGAAGCCCCAGCCCCGCGGCTCGTCCTCGCTCCACCAGAACGAGGTGTAGTTGAGCGCGTCTCGTTCGTCTTCGCGCGTGCGCACCGGCGGCGCGAGGCGACGGGTGTCGGTGAGGATCCCGGCCGCGCCGCGCTCCACCACCGCCAGACGATGGACGCGATGCACCGCGCCGCTCGCCAGCACCACCGCGCCGCGCACGTCATGGTGGCGGTAGTGTTCCGCATCGACACCTTCGCCGACGTCCACGATCGGGAAGACGCCGCGCGCCGGGCTGCTGCGCAGCACCAGCGACAGCCGGTGGGCATCGTAGTCGCAGAGCAGGCGGGAGTCGCCCCCGTCGACGAGCCGCGCCCGGGCTCGCGTGCACTCCCAGCCGCGCGGCATCAGCACCCCCGAGAAGCGCGTGACCCCGTCGCCGGGCGCTTCCAGGCGCTCGGGCTCGAGCCCGGCCGCGCTCAGTGCCGATTCGAGCCAGGCGGCGGCCTGATCGTAGCCAGGGCTCGACTGCACGCGATGAAAACGGCTCACCGCGCGAACCGTCTCGAGCGCGCGCTCGCCCGAGGCCTCCTCGCGCACCGCGCTCAGCAGCTCGCGATACATGGGTTCAGGCTCGAGAACGATCGGGCCGCGTGCTCACGGCGGGCTACTTCCCGGCCGGGACCGTGACGCGCATCGCCCGGACCACCGGATTGCCGCCGGCGTCCACCGCCCGCACGCTGAGCGTGTGCAGCCCGGGCTTCACCTCGGGCCACCGCGACGAGAACCGGAGGCGGCGTGCATCGGCCATGCCGCCTTCGGGGGTCACCACCCGCCAGTCATCGTCGTCCAGAGAGGCCTCGACGCGCGTCAGCACGCTCGCATCGTCTTCGGCCTCGCCCTCGAAGCGGACGCCGTCCCGGTCGGGTCGAGCCTCGAGCCGCGTGATGCGGGGCGGCGTGTTGTCGATCAGGAACGGAGCGCTCACCGCCGTGCCCGTCGCCTCTTCACCGATCGCGTTTCCGGGCGCGTCGCTGGCGGTCACCCGGATTCGGTAGCGACCGTCGGGCAAGCCGCGCGTATCCCAGGTGAACGAGCTACTGGTGAGGTCCTTCCCCAGCTCGATCCAATCGCTGGTGCCTTCGGCGCGCATCTCGACGCGATACGTGAGCGGATCGCCATTGGGATCGGTGCCATGCCACTGCAGCGTGCGCAGTCCCTGAGCCCACATGGGCAGGTCGCGAAGCGCCTTCGGAGTGCTGCCCGGCGCCATCGAGTACTCCACCTTCTGACCGCCGGGGAGATTCTGGGTGACCGATTCCAGGTGCGGCGACATCTCGCCTTCGCGAAAGCCGACCCCCTGCGGCGCCACCACCAGGTCTTCGATCCTCGGCGCCAGATTCCGTTCGCGCCACGAGGCCTCGATCGAGGACACGCGTGTCTTCGGGTCGTCGAGCACCAGCTTCCACTGCAGATAGCGGGCCGGCGGCGCCTCGATCGCGATCCCGTCGGCATCGGCCTTGCCGCCCTTCCAGGCGGACCAGGTGGTGTCGGGCGGGTCGCAGTTGCCGCTCCGCGCCTCGAGCCGAGCCGTGCCGCCCGCGTCGCCGAGCCAGCGGATGCGGCCGAAGGCGGCGATTCGGCGCGCGTCCAAGGTCGGCGAGATCAGCTCGCCGCGGCTCGCCCGACCCGGTCCCAGCCGCCACAACGCGCCGGGGTTCGAGGTCGCGGCCAGCACCCCGCCGTCCGGCTCCACCACCAGCGCCGTCACCTGGCCCTGCGGGAGCGCCGCGAGCTGAGTGGCCGCGCCGAGGCGGTCGAGCCGATAGAGTCCGGCGCGATTGCCGGTCGCCGCGACCACCCCGTCGCGCGTGCGCGCCAGCGCGAACACGAACGGCTGAGTCGACGTCCACCAGCTGACGATGCTGCTGTCGGGCACGATCCGATAGACCGAGCTCCGCGCGTTGGCCACCGCCGACTTCGCCGGAGTCGGTCGATCGGTCTCGCCGTCGCTCTCGACCGCCGAGCCCGTGAGCGCTGCGGCGTACAACGCGCCGTCGGCGCCGATCGTGAGCCCGCGCACTTCGTCCTCGGACGCATCCATCACGGTGC
Source organism: Candidatus Sulfotelmatobacter sp. (assembly GCA_035498555.1). Taxonomy (NCBI): domain Bacteria; kingdom Pseudomonadati; phylum Acidobacteriota; class Terriglobia; order Terriglobales; family Candidatus Korobacteraceae; genus Candidatus Sulfotelmatobacter; species Candidatus Sulfotelmatobacter sp. The sequence goes on along the minus strand of DATKAB010000003.1, from coordinate 25,876 downwards.
GCACCGTGCCGTCGGCCGCGGCGTGGAAGATGCGGCCTTTCGAGTCGCCGCCCGCGTAGACGCCCCCCTTGCCGTCGGAGACGATCGACACCAGATTGCTCTCGTCACTGTCGAGCACCACGTCCACCCTGGAGCCCGAGACCTTGAGCAGCTTGCCTCGCGTGCCGGTGGCCGCGAACCACTCGCCACGCCCCGACGGCGCCAGGCCCCACACATAACGTTCGCCGGTGCGGACGATGCGCGCGGTGTCACCCTTCAACGAGACGCGGAAGATCGAGCCGTCGGGCCCGGTGCCCGCCACCAGGCCATCGGGCGTCGCCGCGAGCGACAGCACCTGGGAGTTGCCGAGGCGCACCCAGGAGCGGATTCCGTCCTTCTCGGTCCAGCGATCGATGCGCCCGCGATCGCCGGCGATCGCCACCGAGCCATCGCTGAGTCGCGCCAGCGCCCACACCACCGTCAGGCTGTCGGCTCGCCATTCCCGCAGCGCGTCACCGAGTGACATCACGCCGTCCGGATCCACCAGTACGCCACGCGCCTCGCTCTTGGCGAGATCGGCGGCGCTGTCCACCACCCACCACTGGGTCTCGGCGGCAGGCGAGGGCCGCGCTGCCGCCAGCAGCAGGATCGCGGAGAGGAGCGCGAGGAACCGAGCGAGGGCACGGCGCGGGATGGCGAGTGCTTGGATCACGGGGCCTTTCGATCCACCTGAACGGTGAGGAGAAGTTGACCGCGCAGCTGTCCCGTCACCGGAACGCGCTGCTCCTGAAGCGTGGTGAGATCGCCGCGCCGCACCAGGTCCCCGGCCGACTCGTCGCTCGACAGCAGCGCGAGCGCCGAAATCGGGAGCTCGGGGTAGTCCACCCCGTGACGCGTCACTTCGGGCGCCGCGGCGAGCAACGCGACGTAGAGCGCGCCGGTGTTGCGCAGGTCGCCGAATCGGCGCCAGGCGTCGTTCAGCGAATTCGGCCGGTAGCGCGCCGGCAGATGCTGCGCCTCGTACCGGCTCAACTCGGCGCCGCCGCCCACCACCAGCGTGTAGCCGCCGTCGGGCGCCTCCTCGGGCACCCGCACCGGGATGTCGGTGCTCTTCACCTCGCCGCGCCAGGATTCCAGCTCGCAGCGCAGATGCGCGGCCGTGCCGGGGCGCACCGCGTTCTCGAGCAGTCGCGCGCTGCGCAAAGTCCACAGGCTCCGGCCGAGCGTCGAGGTCAGGCGCAGGCGGACGCTGTCGAGCACACAACGCTCGTACGGGTTGTTGAGCAGGAAGCGAAGCGGAGAGCCCACGCCGATGGCCAGATCCGCGATCGGGTTCTCCCCCGCCGTCACGTCGGTCATGTGCAGCGGGCGAACACCCTTGCGATAGAGATCGAGATCCCATTGCAGGGTCTGCCCCGAGCCGCTCCCGCCGGACTCGAGCATGCTGTTGATCGCGGCCGCAGTGACGAGCTGCGGCGCCAGCGAGCGATCCTCGATGCTGCGGAAGCGGAAGCGCTGCTCGGTTCGGCCGGACGCCGACACGTCCACCGCGATCGGCATGAGGCGCGCGCGTCCGCCCAGCTCGCCGGCCACGGCGGTGCGGCGATCCTGCGTCGCCACTCCGACCTCGACACCGCGCGTGCCGAGCTTGAACGAGCTCTCCTGGTTGGCGACGATGGTGGTGATGACGGCGGTCGAGAGCGGCAGCCGGATCTCGCCGGCGCCGAAGAAGGGATGGCCGAACAACAGCACGTGATTGCCGTCGCGATAGGTCACCGTGCCGATCGCCGAAAGCTGCAGATCGCCGAGCAACACGTCCACCGCCACCGCCGAGCCGGGCTCGAGCGTCAGCGGCGTCGACCCGGCGGCGGTGGCTCCACCGCCCGGCACCAGACGCAGTCCCGCCTCGCGGAACAGGGGTTCGAGCGTGGCGTAGGCCTCGGGGCGAAGTCCGCCCCCGAGGAGCGGCAGCGCGAGATGCTCGGGACGCGCCGAGGGCGGCGGCGCCGGCGCCGGCGGCTCCTCGTCCTGCCAGCGGAACGGCCCGAAGCTGAAATCGCGCGCGGTCGAGGGCGCCTCCAGCCCGCCCGGTCCGGCGCTGCCATCCACGTCGGCGCGCACCGGCTGGTCGAGCACGCGCAGCATCTCGCCGATCGGGGTGATGCCGAACAATGGATCCTTGGAGAACGACCAGCCCGAGGACAGCGCGCCGATCAGCTGCCCGCCCACGTAAACCGGCGAGCCGCTCATCCCCTGCGCGACGCCGCTATGAATCACCCGCTCGGAAGTGGCCCGCGCGAGGATCAGGTCGCCTTCGGCGCGCCCGCCGGGAAGCACGCCGACGATCTCGGCCGAGAAGGTGTCCACCGCGCTGCCCTGGAAGACGGTGCGCACCACCGCCTGATCGCCGGGATGCAGGCGATCGACGGGCAGCGTCGGGACCGAAGATGCGAACGCCGCCGCGGGGCCGGCCGACAACACCGCCATCAGCCCTGCGACGGCCGCGAGAAACCGTACGCTCATGGATCGCGCACTATAGCAGCGCGCCGAGCCGGTCCCAAGCGCGAGGGGGCCGAGCGGCTTGCCGCACGGCGCGCGACGACCGTAGATTGCTCGGTCGATGCCCGCACCTTTCCTCGAACGATTGAGCCGGGGCCCGCTGATCGCCGACGGCGCGATGGGAACGCTGCTCCACGAACGTGGCGTCCCGTTCGAGCAGTCGTTCGACGAGCTCAATCTCTCGCGGCCGACGCTGGTCGAGGCGGTCCACCGGGATTATCTGGCCGCCGGCGCTGAAGTGATCGAGACCAACACCTTCGGCGCCAACGAGGCGCGCCTCGCCGCGCACGGCCTCGAGGACAAGGTCCGCGTGATCGCCCGCCAGGGTGTCAAGATCGCTCGCACGGCGCGCGAGATCGTCGGTGTCAATGCCTTCGTGCTGGGCTCGATGGGCCCGCTCGGCAAGCCGCTGGCGCCGTTCGGCAGCATCACGGTGGCCGACGCCGAACGGATGTTCCAGGCCGCCGCCGAAGGGCTGCTCGAGGGGGGCTGCGACGGCTTTCTGCTCGAGACGTTCCAGGATCTGAACGAGATCCTCGCGGCCCTGCGCGCGGTTCGTCGCGTGTCGCTCGACCTGCCGATCGTGGCGCAGATGACCTACGGCCAGGATGGCAAGACGCTCTACGGCCATAACCCGACGCTGGCGGTGCGCGCCCTGAAGCAGGCGGGCGCCGACGTGGTGGGCGTCAATTGCGGCGTCGGGCCCCAGGCGACGCTGGAAGTGCTCGAGCAGGTGCGAGCGGCGGCCGGGGATACGCCGATGTCGGCGATGCCGAACGCCGGTCTTCCGCAGTTCGTGGACGGTCGCTTCCTCTATCTCGCGAGCCCCTCCTACTTCGCCGAGTTCGCGGCGCGCGCGGTGGCGCTCGGCGTCCGATTGGTCGGCGGGTGCTGCGGCACCACTCCCGCCCACATTCGCGCCATGAAGGAGCGCCTGGCCTCGGAGCGGCCCGCCGAGTCGCTGGCGCCGGGCGCCGACGTGCGCGTGCTCGAGAGCGCGCCGGCGCCGGTCGAGCCACCGGCCGAGAGCGAGCTGCCCTCGTTCCTCCGGAAGCTGCGCGAGAAGTTCGTGGTGAGCGTCGAAGTGGATCCGCCGCGCGGCATCAACACCCAGAAGGTGATGGCCGGCGCCGAGCTGCTGGTGAAGCACGGCGTGGACGCCATCAACATCGCCGACTCCCCGATGGCGCGCATTCGGATGAGCGCGATGGCGCTCGCCTATCAGATCCACACCCATTTCCCGCGGGTCGAGATCATTCTGCACTTCACCTGCCGCGACCGGAATCTGATGGGCCTGCAGAGCGACTTGCTGGGGGCCCATGCGCTGGGGTTGCGGAACATCCTGTGCCTGACGGGGGATCCCCCGAGCCTCGGCGACTACCCGAACGCCACCGCGGTCTACGACACCGATGCCGTCGGCCTGATGAAGATCGTGCACCAGATGAACGACGGCACCGACCAGGCCGGCACCTCGATCGGCGGCGTGACCCGATTCGCGGTCGGCTGTGGCGTGAATCCGACCGCCGAGGATCTGGAGGGCGAGTTCGAACGCGTGCGTCGCAAGCTCGACGCCGGCCCGCGCTTCATCATGACGCAGCCGGTCTACGAGCTGGACTGCTGGAAGCGCTTCGTGGATCGGCTGAGCGACATCACCGACATTCCGATCCTGATCGGCATCTTGCCGCTGCAGTCGTTCCGGCACGCCGAGTTCCTGCACAACGAGGTGCCGGGCATTTCGGTTCCCGATTGGATTCGCCGCCGCATGCACGAGGCCGGCGGCGAAGGGCAGAAGGTCGGCGTCGAGCTGGCCCGCGAGCTGTTGGCCCAGTGCCGCAGTCTCGCCAGCGGCGCCTACCTCATGCCCTCGTTCGGTCGCTACGAGAATTGCCTCGAGGTGCTGGAGGGCCTGCGATGAACACTCTGCTCTATTTCGTGGTGATCGCCGCCTGCATGATGGGGCTGTCGCACATCCTGCCTGGATTCCATGTCAACGGCTGGTGGCCGGCGGTACTGGCCTCGTTGATCCTTGGCCTGCTCAACGCGGTGCTGAAGCCGATCCTGTTCGTGCTCACGCTACCGATCACGATCGTGACGCTGGGGCTGTTCTTGTTCGTGTTGAACGCGATCATGCTCTGGCTCACCAGCAAGCTGGTTCCCGGGTTCCACATCAGCGGGTTCGGCACCACCTTCATCGCCTCGCTCATCCTGGCCGCGGTGGGAATGATTTGGAAGTCCATCACCCGGCCCGCCCGCGTCTGAGCAGAGGCGGCGGCAGCGTCCTCGCGATCGGCGTGCTGACCGGCGCGCTGATCGCGACCATGGCCGCGGTGACCCTCGGATTTGGGCTCGCCTGGATCGGTGGCGCGATCGGCCATCCCGAATGGGCCGGCAGCTATCGCCGGTTCCTCGCCGACGGCGGCTGGTGGCTGCTCTGTCTGTGGGGCGCGGCCGCCGGAGCGCTGTGGATCGGCTCGCGCCTGGCCTCGCCGTTCGCGCGCGCCGGCGCCCTGATCGCCGCCGCGGTGATGATCGCCCTGCCCCTGGTGCTCAAGGCGCAGTTCTCGGACGACAGCGCGCCCCGCATTCCCTCCAGCCCCGAGGGGAAACGCTCGGCGATCCTGCGCTGGAGCTACCGGTCGTTGCCGGGGCTGAAGCTCACGCTCGAGCTGTCGCGCGATCCCGATTCGACGGTGCGCGAGCAGGCGGTGATCGCGCTCGGCCGCAATCTGGTGGTGAGCGACCTCGAGCGAGAGGACAGCGAGCATCCCCCGCGATTCGCCACGCTGCCGCTGCGCGGAGAGATGCGCGATCGATTGGTCGACGTGCTGCGAGGAGACCCGCTCGAGATCCTGCGCGTCGAGGCCGCTCACGCGCTGTGGGTGGCGCCGCGGGCCTACGGCAATCGACCCGAGGCGGCCGAAACCCTGCGCGCGGTGATCGCTCGCGGGGATTCGACGCGACTCGCGGCGGGACTGGCGCGGAGGGCGCTGGAGCTCCGTCCGGCGTTCTGATCCACGCTCGCTCGCGAGGCGCGTTCGTCGGGCTAGCGGCCCCCCGGGCGGCCCCACTTCGTCTTCCACTCCGACAGCTTCTGCAGCGCCTCGAGCGGGGTGAGGCGATCGATCTCGAGAGCGCTCAATTCCTCGACCAGCGCGGGCTCGCCGGCCGGGAACAGCGGCAGCGCAGCCGGAGGCGCGCCCGGGGTCGGCGTACGCGCCGCCTCACCGGGCCGGGAACGCGCCGCCTCCAGCTCTTCGGGCGTCCGCTCGCTCTCGAGCTCGGCCAGCACCTCGCGCGCGCGCTCGATCACGCCGGGGGGCAGACCCGCCAGCTCGGCCACGTGGATGCCGTACGAGCGGTCGGCGGGCCCTTCGAGAATGCGGTGCAGAAAGACCACACGTCCTTCCCACTCCTTGACGGCCACGTGCACGTTGGCGAGCCGGCGCAGCTTTCCGGCGAGCTGGGTCAGCTCGTGATAGTGGGTGGCGAACAGGGTGCGGGGCCGCGCGCCGCCGGCGGCGTGGAGGTGTTCGGTCACCGCCCAGGCCAGCGCCAGGCCGTCGTAGGTCGAGGTCCCGCGGCCCACCTCGTCGAGCAACACCAGCGAGCGCGACGTGGCCGCGCGCAGGATCTCGGCGGTCTCGCTCATCTCGACCATGAAGGTGCTCTGCCCCGCGCCCAGCCGATCGGCGGCGCCGACGCGCGTGAACAGGCGATCCACCAGCCCGAGGACCGCGCGCGTCGCCGGCACGAACCAGCCGGCCTGCCCGAGCAGCACCGCCAACGCCACCTGGCGCAGGTAGGTGCTCTTGCCGCCCATGTTGGGCCCGGTGAGCAGGAGGATCTGGCGGCGCGCGCCGTCGAGCTCGACGTCGTTGGGAACGAACTCCCCGCGCGGCAGCAGGCGCTCGACCACCGGATGACGCGAGCCCTCGAGCTTCAGCCGGTCCGAGTCCTCGAGTTCGGGACGCACCCAGCCATAGCGCGCCGAGGCCTCGGCGGCGGCGGCGCTCGCGTCCAGCTCGGCCAGCGAGTCGGCCACGCGCTGGAGCGCCGCGGCGAACGTCGCGGCGCGATCGCGAAGCTTTAGGAACAGCTCGTGCTCGCGCGAGCGCAGCTTCTCCTCGGCGCCGAGCACCTCGCTCTCGCGCTCCTTCAGAGCCGGAGTGACGAATCGCTCGGCCCCGGTCAGGGTCTGGCGACGCTCCCACTCGGCCGGCACCTTGTCGAGATGGGGGCGCGTCACTTCGAGGTAATAGCCGAACACGCGGTTGTAGCCCACGCGCAGGCTCGGGATCCCGGTGCGCTGGCGCTCGGTCGCCTCGAGCTCGGCGATCCAGCGCTTGCCGGAATGCGCGAGGTCGTCGAGCTGATCGCGATAGGCATCCACCCCGGCGCGCACGATGCCGCCTTCGCCCGACAGCGGTGGTGGATCGTCCACCAGCGTGCGCTCCAGCATCTCGAGCAGCTCCGCGGGCGCCCGCAGCGGTTCGCCGAGCGAGCCCAGACCGGCCGCGCCCTCCAGCGCCGCACGCACCCGCGGCAGGCGCGCGAGTCCGTCGCGCAGCACTCCCAGCTCGCGGGGCGTCGACCGCGACGCCGCCAGCCGTGCGGTCAGGCGCTCGAGATCCGGGAAGCCCTTCAGCTGGTCGCGCAGGTTTCCGCGCGCCAGCGGCTGATCCACCCACGTCTGCACGCGGTCGAGACGCCATTCGAGCTCGGCGCGACGCGTCAGCGGGCGCTCGAGCCACCGGCGCACGCGGCGCGCGCCGCTCGCGGTCATGGCGAGGTTGAGATGGTGCCAGAGCGTGTGCCGCGCTTCGCCCCCCGGCTGGGGCTCGAACACCTCGAGATGGCGGAGCGTCGCGCCGTCGAGGCTCAGGGTGTCGGACTCGCGCCAGCGTTCGACGCGGCTGAGCTGGAGCGCCGCTCCACCCTGCATGCGATCCAGGTAGTCGAGAGCGCCGGCCGCCGCGCGCAACGCCACCGGCAGATCGCGCAGGGCCTCCAGCTGCCCGGAGCCCCAGCGCGCGACCAGACGTTCGTGATCGAGGAATCGCGCCGAGGGGATCGCGCTCCGCGGCCCGGCCTGTCCGCGCAGCACGCCTTCCAACTGCCCGGCGATCGCGGGTTCGAGATCCGCGGCCGCCGGAACCACCCACTCGGCCACCCGCTGTCGCGACAGGATCCCCGGCGCTTCATCCCAGGTGGCTTCGAACAACCGCACTTCGCCGCTCGAAGCATCGGCCAGGCATGCGCCGAGGCTCTCGGCTTCCGGCCACAGCGAGGCCAGGTCGTTGGAGGACAGCGGATCGAGAAACCCTTCCGCGGTCACGGTGCCGGGCGTCATGACTTCGGTGACGCCGCGCTCGACGATCCCCTTCGCCTGGGCGGGATCCTCGAGCTGGTCGCAGATCGCCACCTTGTGTCCCATTCGCAGGAGCCGGGCGACGTAGATGTCGCGCTGATGCCATGGAATCCCGCACATCGGAATGGGTTCCGGGTCGTGTTTGTTACGCGAGGTGAGGGTGAGCCCGAGCAGGGCCGCGCCCTTGACGGCGTCCTCGAAGAACATCTCGTAGAAGTCGCCGAGGCGGAAGAACAGGAAGGCGTCGGGGTGTTCGAGCTTGACCCGGGCGTATTGCTGCATCAGCGGGGTGCGGGTCGCGGAAGCGGAAACGCGGCTCATGGGCCGATCAGAATAGTAGGAATCCGGCGCCGCTGAGAAGGCGCGGCTACGGCCTTCGCACCAGCCGATAGGCGACTCCCAGCTCCTGGCTCGCTCGCTCGCCCGCGGATCGCGCCTGCGCCTCGTTCACGAACCAGCCGATGCGCACCAGATACAGTCTTGCGTCGCCCTGGCCCTGCGCCTCCAGCTCGGTGCGGTTGAATCCGGCCCGCCTGGCCTCTTCGAGCAGCTGGCGGGCGCGCGCGGCATCGGCGAATGCGCCGATCTGGACGCCGACCTTGTCGGCCGAACCCCCCGGTTGAGGAGGTGGCGGCTCGGCGGGCTTCGCGGGTTGCGGCAGGCGCATGGCCTCGATCGACTGCGGATATTCGCGCCGCAGCCGATCGGCGGCCTTGCGGGCGGAGGCGGCGTCGGACGAGGCGGTTGCCAGCGACACCACCTGCTCGAGCGCCGCGGGGGTGATCTCGCTGGCGGGCTCGCCGGCCAGCGGCTCGAGAATCTCCCACGCCCGATCGGGCCGGTTCGCCTGCTCCCAGGCGATCCCGACCGCGAAGCGGGCCTCGGGCCCGCGTGGACCGTTGCTCTCGGCCAGCTCTTCGAGGGCCGAGCGCGCCTGGGGCGCGTCGCGCGTGGCGAGCGCGCTCAGGCCCTGCCAGTAACGGGCTTCGCTCTTCCGTTCGGGCGCGTAGCGCGCCGCGGCGCGCGCGAACGACTCGAACGCCTGACGGTATTCGCCGCGCGCGTAGTGGAGCTGGCCGAGCAGAAAAGCGGCGTCGGCGCCGGGCGGCTCGTGGCCGTGTTCCTGCTCGAACTGGCGGAGCGGTCGCGCGAGGCTGTCGGCCGAGTAGGAATCGAGAACGCCCTCGAGCGTCGCGGGCAGGGTGGTTGGCCCGGACCGATGTCGCGGCGCCGCGCCCGGCAGCGACGGCCCCCCGGGAAGCGCGAGCGCGGGATGCTGGACGGCGGACGGGCTGGATTCTGGCCTCGCCGCCGGGGTGGAGGCCGCCCAGATCGAGAGCAGCAGCAGGAGAACGATCACGGCGCCCAAGATACGCCGGCTGGCGAGCGCGCCCAAGCCTGAAGCGAGAAAGAATCGGGCGGGCGCCTCGCGACGCCCGCCCGCGTGAGCCTTGGAGAAGCTACTCCTCCTCGTCCATCTCCGACTTGCGGCCGCCCTTCGGGGCCGGCTCCTCAGCGGGAGGATTGGCGGCGATCTTGGCGCGGATCTGATTGCGCTTCGAGGTCCACTCCGCCAGAGCGATGTCGTCCTGATCGGCGAGCCAGGCCTTGACGCTCAGGATCAGCCGGTGGTTCGGCACGTCCACGCGAGTCACCTTCATGGTGAGCTCTTCGCCGACCTCGAAGGCGTCGTTGGGACGCTTCAGGTCGTCGATGCCGATCTGCGACAGCGGCACGAAGCCCTCGATGCCATCGCCCAGGTCGACGATCGCGCCGCGATCGAACAACCGATTGATGGTGCCCTTGAGCTCGAGACCCGACGGGAACCGCTCGGCCAGCTGCGGCCACGGATCCTCGCTCACCTGCTTCAGGCCCAGGCTGATGCGGCGGTGTTCCTTGTCGATCGACAGGATCACCACTTCGACCGTATCGCCCTTCTTCAGCACTTCGCTGGGATGGGCGACGCGCTTGGTCCACGACATGTCCGACACGTGCACCAGGCCGTCGATCCCCTCTTCCAGTTCGACGAACGCGCCGAAGTTGGTCAGGTTGCGAACCTTGCCCTTGACCAGCATGCCCGGCGGGTACTTCTGGTCGAGCGTCAGCCACGGATCCGGCTCCACCTGCTTCAGGCCGAGCGAGATCTTCTCGTTGGCCTTGTCCACCTTGAGCACCACCGCCTCGATGATGTCGCCGATGTTGACGACCTTGGAAGGATGGCGCACATGGCGCGTCCACGACATCTCGCTCACGTGGATCAGGCCCTCGACGCCCTTCTCGAGCTCGACGAAGGCGCCGTAATCGGTGATCGAAACCACCTTGCCCTTGATGCGATCGCCGACCTTGTACTTCTCGTCCACGCCTTCCCACGGATAGGCGTCGAGCTGCTTCAGCCCCAGGCTGATGCGCTCCTTCTCGGGATCGAAGTTCAGGACCTTGACCTTGATCCGATCGCCGATCTTGACGAGCTCGGAGGGGTGTCCGACGCGGCCCCACGACATGTCGGTGATATGGAGCAGCCCATCGATGCCGCCCAGATCCACGAACGCGCCGAAGTCGGTGATGTTCTTGACCACGCCCTCGCGGATCTGATCCTTGGCGAGATCCTTGAGGATGGTGGACTTGAGCCGGTCGCGCTCCTCCTCGAGCACGGCGCGGCGCGACACCACGATGTTCCGGCGGCGCTTGTTGAGTTTGATGATCTTGACCGACACGGTCTGGCCGAGCAGCGCGTCCACGTTCTGGACCTGACGCAGCGCGATCTGAGAGCCGGGCAGGAACGCCTCGACGCCATACAGATCCACCACCACGCCACCCTTGATCTTCCGCACCAGTTTGCCGTCCACCACCTGGGCGCTGTCGTGCGCTTCCTTGACGCGGTCCCACACGCGCACGAAGTCGGCGCGCTGCTTGGACAGCACCACCAGGCCGTCCTGGTTCTCCATCTTCTCCAGGAACACGTCGATGGTGTCGCCGACCTTGAGCACGCCGGGATCCGAGAACTCCGAGAGCGCGATGACGCCTTCGCTCTTGAAGCCGACGTCCACCAGCACTTCCTTGTCGTCGATCGCGAGCACGGTGCCGCGAACGATCTCGCCCTCGCCGATCGAACGCATCGACTCTTCATACTGGCCGAACAGCTCGGCCCGCTGCTCGGGCGTGAGCTCGTTCTCTTCGTCGGCGTTGATGGGCGTGGTGGGCAGGGGCGCCCGGCGCGGCGTCTCCGCGACGGGGTTGAGGGTCTTCTCCGCAGTTTCCAACATGAACCAGGAACCTCCTCGACTCTATGAAGATAGGGAATCACCCACCTCGGGCGACTCCACGTACCGCCAGTTCATCGGCATCGCGCAGCGACGCGATCTCGCGCATCACCGACTCGCCGATGCTCATGTAACGCGCGCGTCCCGCCGGAAGATCAGCCGACTCGCCCGCCAGCTCTCGCCACGGGCGCGCCGTTCCGAACCGGATCCGGACACGCGTTTTTCGCAACCACCACTCCCTGGGCCGATTGCTGCCCGAGATGTAGCAGGGCACGATCGGCACGTCGGCGTTGCTGGCGAGCAAACCGACTCCCGGCCGCGCGACGTGAAGCTGCCCGTCGCGCATCCGGCTTCCCTCCGGAAAAAGCAACAGCGCACCGCCCCGCTGCAGGGCCTCCATGGCCCGTGACAGCCCACTCAGGTCCGCAACCCCACGCCGGATCGGGATCGCGTTGACGCCGCGAATCAACGGTCCGAGCGGGCCGGACGAAAACAACTCTTCCTTGGCGAGAAAGTGCAGCTCGCGTGGACACGCGCAGGCGATGAGGGGTGGATCCCAGAAGGAGATGTGGTTCGACGCGAAAATCAGGCCGCCCGTGCGGGGCACCTGCTCCCTGCCGGTGATCGTCCACCCCGTCAACGGCCCCACCACGGACCGGACGCAAAGCAGGACGGCACTATAATACGCGCCCACGGATTCTCCTAGTGGCCCCCGACCGCCCGAAGCTCACCCGCCGGCCGCCCGGGCCTCCGGAGCGCGCGGGTGGCTGCGCACCGTCTCGATCACCGCTTCCACCTGCTGCTCGATGTCGAGCCCCGAGGTGTCCACGTGGATGGCGCCCTCGGGCGCCTTCAGCGGGCTGGTCTCGCGGGTCTGGTCGCGATGGTCGCGGCGCTCGAGATCGGCCCTCACCTCTTCGAGCCGCGTGGCGATGCCGCGCGCCTGGAGCTCGCGATGGCGGCGAAGCGCCCGGGTGTCGAGATCGGCGTCGAGGAAGATCTTCACGTCCGCGTCGGGAAAGACCACGGTGCCCAGATCCCGGCCCTCCGCGACCAGCGGCCCGCGCTCGGCCAGCCCGCGCTGGATCTCGACCAGCCGCCGGCGGACCACCGGCAGCGTCGCCAGACGCGATGCCAGCTCGCTCACCGCCGGCGTGCGGATTTCGCGCGCCACGTCTCGCCCTTCCAGCCAGACGTGAGGTTGAGCCGGCGATCCCGAGAGATCGAGATCGAGCGCGTTCACGCGCTGCTCGATGCGCGTGGCGTCGTCGGGCGGGATGCCGTCTTCCAGCACCTGCAGCGCCACCGCGCGATACAGGGCGCCGGTATCCACGTAGACGAACCCCAGCCGCTCGGCGACCGCGCGCGCGGTGGTGCTCTTTCCGGCCGCCGAGGGCCCGTCGATCGTGACCACGAAGCTCAATCCATCTCCCCTTCCTCGAGCGGTCCGCCCAGCGACCGCCACGCGGCCGCGAAGCCCGGGAACGAGGTGGCCACCATCGCCGCGTCGTCGATCTCGATGGGCTTCGCCGCGCGCGCGGCGAGAATCGCGAACGCCATCGCGATTCGGTGGTCTCCACCGGCGCGCACCGTACCACCATTCACCGCGCCGCCGGTGATCTCGAGCCCCTCGGCCCGCTCGACCACCGCGACGCCGAGCGAGGTGAGATTGGCGGCCAGCGCCCTCAGGCGGTCACTCTCCTTGACGCGCAATTCCCCCGCTCCCGACAGCTGCGAGGTGCCGCGTGCGACCGCCGCCACCACCGCCCATGCCGGAATCTCGTCCACCATGGCGGGGACCCGCGAGGCCCCGACCTCGACCGCCCGAAGCTCGGCAGGCCCGGCGACCCGCAGGCTGCCCGCGGGCTCGCCGGCGCGATCGGGGCCGCGCTCGACCTCGATCGAAGCCCCCATCTCGCGCAGGACTTCGAAGAAACCGAGCCGCGTGGGATTGAGCGACACGTTCGCGATCTCGATCGAAAGTCCGGGCGTGATCGCCGCCGCCGCGGCGAAGAAGGCGGCCGCCGACGGATCGCCCGGCACCTCGACGCGGGTCGCGCTCAGCGTCTGTTCACCGCTGACGCGCCACTCGCCGGAGCCGTCGGCCGAGCGCTCCACCTCGACCCGTGCGCCGAAGGCCGGGAGCATGCGGACGGTGTGATCGCGCACTCCGGTATTCACGCGCACACGCGTCTCACCGCGCGCCGCCAGCCCCGCGAACAGGACGGCGCTCGCCACCTGCGCGCTGCCGGTCGGCTCGAGGAAGCTGGCGCCGCGAAGCTCCGCGCCGCGCACCACCAGTGGCGGCAGCCGATCCCCGGCCCGCGCGCTCAGGTTCGCGCCCATCTCGCGCAACGGACGCACCACGCGATCCACCGGCCGCGAGCGCAGCGAGGGATCGCCGGTCAGCACCGCCAGCAGCGGCCGCGCCGCAAGCACTCCCGCCAGCAGTCGCAGCGCCGTGCCGGAGTTGCCACAATCGAGCACGTCGGCGGGCTCGGCGAGTGCACCGGCGGTGCCACGAATCCGCAGCACGCCATCCGCTTCGCTCACCTGGGCGCCGAGCGCGCGCGCCGCCGCCAGCGTCCTGCGCGCATCGGCGCCGGGGTTGGCTCCCACGATCGCGGTCTCGCCGGCGCCGAGCAGGCCGCACAGGATGGCCCGGTGCGTGATCGATTTGTCGCCCGGGACGTCGAGCCGGGCGGCCCGCAGCTGCGCGGGCGCGAGCCTCCAGCGCAACACGGGTGTCATGCCGGACCGATGGCTGGCGAGGGCGGGGCTCCCTGGGCCAACGCTAGTGAAGCGTCCGCCGCCGCGGCGCCTTCGCCGCGCGCGTCGTCGTGCGGCTCGCGGTGACCGCGGCTCGCGTGCGCCGCGCGCGCGAGGCGGCACGAGGCGTGGCGCTGGCCGCGGCCCGCAGGGCCTGCAGGTTGCGCCAGGTCACGAAGGCGTCGAGGCGCTGCCGCAGCTGGTCGTCGAGGTTCGAGAACATGCAGGCGAGCTGGTAGGGGCGCTCGCCACGCTTCGCGCTCTGCTCGCACCGCACCACGATCCCCTCGCACTTGATCAGCTCCTTGGCGGCGCGGCTGCCCGGCACTCTCGGCAGCACGATGGTGAGCGCGACCTTGGAGAGCGGCGGCAGATAATGCGACGACATGCAGTACACGCCGCTGGCCGAGATGTTCTGGCTCTCGGTCACCACCTGCGCGCCGTCGGTTTCGGGGGCGTTGCTCTCCAGTCGCATGCTGAGCCGCACGTCGGCCCGCGTAGTCTTCCGGCGCTCGGAGCGCCGGCCGCTGCGCTTCGTCATCCCTTCCTCCTGCGTTCGTGGCGCGTCCGCCGGGGCGGCACGTCCAGCGCCAGGTCGCACTCCCGTCCCGGCACGTCGACGCGCGCCACCACCACCCGGACCACGTCTCCGAGCGAAAAGCGGCGGCGAGTGTGCCGGCCGATCATTCGAACTCCGGTGGAGTCGAGCGAGAAATAGTCGTCGAGCGCCAGCGAAGGCCGACAGAAGCCTTCGACCGGCAGCTCGTCGAGCTCCACGAAGAAGCCATGCCGCAGAAACCCGGTGATGATACCCGAAGCACGATCTCCCAGTCGCGTCTCGAGCACGCGGAGCCCCTTGACGCGGACCGCCTCGCGCTCGGCATCGGTGGCGTTCTGCTCGGTGGCGCTGCAGCGCTCGGCCAGGCCGGCCAGCGCGTGAGGGTCCCAGGCACCGCTGGGCCGGGAGTGGAGCCATTCCCGGACCCGGCGGTGGTTGTGAAGATCGGGGTAGCGCCGAATCGGGGAGGTGAAGTGACAGTAGTCGCGCGTGGCGAGCCCGAAGTGGCCCGCGTCCTTCTCGAAATAGCGGGCACGCGGCATCGAACGGAGGACCAGCCGGTGGAGGAGCCGCCGATGTCCTGGATCGAGCGGGACCTTGAGCAGGGACTGGAGCGCGCGCGCCGGGTCTCCAAGGGTCCCCGGCCTCGGCAGGCCGAGGGCCTTGAGCATCACGTCCAGCTCTTCGAGCTTCCGCGGCGAGGGCGGATCGTGAACGCGATAGAGCAGCCCGGCGCGCCGCCTTGATCCTTCCTCGCCGACACAGCGATTGGCGAGCAGCATGAACTCCTCGATCAGCTCGTGGCTCTCGAGATGGGCTCGCCGTTCGAGCGCAGTGGGTACACCGTGCTCGTCCACGATCGCCTTGACCTCCGGCACCTCCAGCTCGAGCGCGCCGGCCGCGAGCCGCTGGCGGCGCAGCGCGCGCGCCAGATCGCGGATCACGGCGATGCTTTCCGCCAGTTTCGGCTCGAGGTTGCCGTGACCGTCGAGCTCCTGCTGGACTTCCCCGTAGGTCAGCCGATGCCGGCTGCGGATCACGGTCTCGGCGAAGCGAACGTCGTGGCGTCCGCCGCGCTCGTCCAGGTCCACGAGCACCGAGAGCGTCAGGCGATCGCGGCCCGGAAGCAGCGAGCAGAGATCCGACGACAACCGCTCCGGGAGCATCGGGATCGCGCCCCCCGGCAGATAGCAGCTGGTGCCGCGCTCCACGGCCTCGTGGTCCACCGCATGGCCTTCGGGGACGTAGTGCGAGACGTCGGCGATGTGGATGCCCACCCGCCAGCGGTGGCGGGGCAGCCATTCGACCGAAAGCGCGTCGTCGTGGTCCCGGGCATCGTCCGGATCGATGGTGAACGAGAGCCGGTCGCGAAGATCGAGCCGTCCTTCGCACTCGGCTGCCGAGGGCTCGCTTCGCGCGCCGGCCTCGTGCAGCGCGGCGCTCGCGAATCGCGTTCGGAGCCGGTATTGCGATGCCACCCCCGAGTCGTCCCAGAGCGGGCGGTCCTCGGCGCCCAGCACCTCGATCAGATGGGCGTCACCCTCCTCCGAGATTTCCGCCACGCACCAGTCCCCGTTCTCGGGTTGCAGCCGCCCGCGCACCCGGAGATCGAGACGCCCGCCGCGGGAGCGGCGGGCGGGCTCGAAGATCCAGTGGCCACGCGAGTGGTAGGCGCGGCCGAGCAGGCGCGGAGCGCGAGGCTCAGCGGATCCGCTTCTTATGGCGATTCTTCCGCAGGCGCTTCTTCCGCTTGTGAGTCGCGATCTTCTTGCGCTTGCGCTTCTTTCCCGATCCCATCCGCCCCCCCTAGGCCACGCCGGCGGTCTGCTTGACCGCCGCGGGTTCGAGCACCTGAGCCTTGAGTTCCTTGCTCGGCTTGAAGATCGGAACCAGCTTGGCGGGCACCATCACCTCGGTGCCGCTGCGCGGATTGCGGGCTCGCCGCGCGCGGCGCTCGCGAACCTTGAAGGTGCCGAAGCCGCGAATCTCGAGGTGCTTGCCCTCGCTGAGCGCGCGACACACGGCGTCGAGCAGCTGATCCACGATGATGCCGGTGTGCTGCCGCGAGATGCCCGTCTGCGTCGCGATCTCTTCGACCAGATCCGCCTTGGTCATGGCTCCACCCTCCCTGTGACCGATCTCACCACTCCGTGGCAACCGCGGTGCTCTGCCGACCCGGCACTCTAGCAAGCCGGGGGTGTCAAGCCCAAGTGGAATCAGCGCCCTTGAGCCTCCCGGGTGACGGCGTCCACCACCCCGACGATCACCGTCCGGATCGCTCCGCGCGGCTTCCCCAGCACCTGCGCGGCCGAATTCCCCTCGTCCGCGACCAGCACCCAGTCGCCGGGGCCGGCCTGCGCGCGATCCACCGCGATCACCGGCTTCCCGCGCGTCTCTCCTTCCGCGGAGACCGGCTGAACCAGCAGCAGCTTCTCTCCGTGCAGGTCGCGGTGCTTGATGGTCGCCACCACGTCGCCCACCACGCGCGCGGTGAACATCTAGCGCTTCGCCTCGGGCCGGTGGGTGTGCCGTGCTTCATCGACGATGCCGACGATCGCGGCGTCGGCGGGATTCTCGGGATTGGGGAGCGCGGTGGCCGCCTCTCGCCCGCGCACGTAGAACACGCGCTGACCGGGCGCAGCCGACACCAGATCCACCGCCACCAGGGCCCGGCCACCGGCCTTCCCCGCCTCGTCCGTGGGTTGGAGCACGAGCAGACGGTATCCACGCCAGGCCGGCACCTTCTCGGTGCAGACCACGGTGCCGACCACGGTGGCGAAATTCATCTCAGAACAGGCGCGCCTTGAGCTGCGGGTGAAGACGCGGGATGACCACCGAACGGGTCAGCAATCCGGCACGCTGCGCTTCGGCTCGCCCGGCCGCGACCGCGGCCTCGACGTCGCCGACCGCGCCCGAGAGCACCACCACGCCCTTCCCGCCGATGCCGTTGGCGAGCCGCACGTCGCGGATCAGCACCTCGGCCGCCTTGGCGGCGTGGTCAGCGGCGACGATCGCCGCCGACGCGGTGGCGGTCTCGAGCACGCCGAGCGCGTCGTGATCCACCGGCGAGACCGCGCCGCGCAGCGCCGGCAGCACCGAATCGTGGAGCTGGGGAATGAAGAACTGGTCGAGCAGGGTCTCGGCCGCCACCGCCTGGCCACGCGTCCACGCGGCCCGCACCGGGCCCACCTCGCCCCCGATCATGACCCAGTACTTGCCGGGCGAGATGGGTCCGGCCTCGATCAGCTCGACCTCGGCGGTCTTGACCAGCGCGTCGGCCACCACGTGGCCCTGCGCGATGCTGCTGGTCTCGAGCGCGGCGAGAGCGACCGGCATCACACGATCCGGAAATGGTCGACCAGCGTGCAACGACGCAGTCGCGTGAAGGTGCGGGCGGTGGTCATCCCCTCGCCGGTCGGACTCGCGATGGTGAAGCTGGTCGGGCCTTCGCCTCCCATGCCGAGCCCGGCGAAATTCGGGCCGTTCTTCACGAAGATCGAGCAGTTGCAGGCCCGCGCCATGCGCGACAACTTCTCGATGTTGCGCGAGTGCATCGAGGCGGTGTGGCGGAAGCCGTGCTCGACCTCGATCGCGTAGTCGATCGCCTCGTCCACCGAACGCAGCCGCGTCATCGGCAGGATCGGCATCATCAGCTCGGTCCACACGAACGGATGGTCGTTGTCCACGTCGCACAGCGCCAGCCGCCGCGAGGCGTCGCACGGGATGCCGGCCTCGGCGAGGATCACGTCGATGTTCTTGCCCACGAACTTGCGATTGATGACGGCGTGCTTGCGGGCCCCAAGCTCCTTCTCGAGCACCAGCGCGCGCAGCTTTTCGATCTGGTGGGGCGCCAGCACCACCGCGCCGGCGCGGGCGAAGGCCTCCTTGAGGCGATCGGCGATCAGGGCCACCGCCACCACTTCCTTCTCGTCGGTGCAGATGATGTTGTTGTCGAGCGAGGCGCCGGCGATCAGGTCGCGCGCCGCCTTGTCGAGATCGGCGGTCTCGTCCACCACCGAGGGCGGATTGCCGGGGCCGGCGGTGATCGCCTTCTTGCCGGCATCGAGCGCCTCCTTCACCACTCCCGGGCCGCCGGTCACGACGTTGAGACGGATGCCCTTGTACTTGAGCAGTGCCTGCGCGATCTCGAGCGTCGGCCGCTCGACGGCGTGCAGCAGCGGCAGCGGCGCGCCGGCGCGGGTCGCGGCGCGGTTGATCAGATCGATCGCCAGCGCCGAAACGCGCCGCGCGTTGGGATGCGGACAGAACACCGCGGTATTGCCACCCGCGATCATCGAGATGCCGTTGTTGATCACGGTCTCGCTGGGATTGGTGACCGGGGTGATCACCGCGATCACGCCGTAGGGCGCTCGCTCCATCAGGGTCAGCCCGTGATCGCCGGTCCAGGTGTGGGGCTCGAGATCCTCGACCCCCGGCGTCTTCTCGGTCACCAGCCGGTTCTTGACGATCTTGTCCTCGACCCGGCCGAGACCGGTCTCTTCGACCCCCAGCTCGGCCAGCGCGCGATAGTTGCGGGCGAGCAGCTCGCGGACCGCGGCGATGATGCCGCGGCGCGACTCGAGCGGCACGCGATCGTAGGCCTCGAACGCTTCGCGCGCGGCGCGCACCGCGGTATCGAGATCGGGATGGATCCCGAGCGGCGCGGCGCCGCCCGGGCCCCGGGGACTCCCCTGCTCGAGGCGCTCGAGCACGTCGGCGACGATGGATTCGATCTGGCGGGATTCGAGCGCCACGATCGGCTACCTCCGCGCGCCTTCGTGCTTGCGATAGACATCGCGGCCGTCGATCTCGACCGAGTCGACGATGCCGCTGATCACCGCGTCCACCGGTTTGTCCTTCGAGACCTCGGTGAGCCGGGCCGAGGACCCGGAAGCCACCAGCACCAGCTCGCCGGTGCCGGCCCCGACCGCGTCCACCGCCACCAGCTGGTTGCCGGTGGGCTGGAATTGCGCGTCGACTTCGCGCACCAGCAGCAGCTTGAGGCCGAGCAGCCCGACGTCCTTGCGGGTCGAGACCACCGTGCCCTGAACCTGGGCGAGGATCACGCCGCTACCGCTTGCTGGCCGCCGGCTCCGGCAGTCGAATCGGCAGGACGTCCTCGAGCTGTGCGTGCGGGCGCGGAATGACGTGGACCGACACCACCTCGCCGACCTTCGCGGCGGCGGCGGCGCCCGCCTCGGTGGCCGCGCGCACCGCGGCCACATCGCCGCGGACAATGGTGGTGACGTAACCGCCGCCGATCTTCTCGTAGTGGACGAGCGACACGCGCGCGGCTTTCACCATCGCGTCGGAAGCCTCCACCATTGCGACGAAGCCGCGAGTTTCGATGAGTCCCAGCGCCTCTTCCTGCATCATCGGCTCCTTCCCCTGGGTCGCGCGGCTGCAGGCCGCGGCGCCTCGGACCTTTCCATCAACGTCGCGACATCCGACTCGAGCGCGGGAATCACGTGAGTGGCGAGCAGCTCGCCCACGCGCCCGGCGGCACGGCCGCCTGCGCTCACCGACGACTCGACTTCGGAAACCTCGCCCCGCACCACCACCGTGACGCGGGCGTCACGCACGATTTCGCAGCGGATCAGCTTCACGGGAGCGGTCTTGCACATGGCATCCGCCGCCTCGACGGCGGCCACCAGGCCACGCGTCTCGACCATCCCGAGGGCCAGTCGCCGCACGCGATCCCCATTCTCCACGTCGATTCGGGGCGCGTCGATCGCGCCGACTCGTGGCGCGGCACGCTATCAGGCTGGGTGCACGGGGTCAACGCCGCGATCCGAAAACACGGGGCTCGAGTCCTGCTCGAGGTCGCGAGCGGGGCGGATTCCCGCGGCGGGAAAAATCATGGGCCCCGGCCGCGGACGTGATGTTGGGCGCAGAGGCTCTTCAGCCGCGGGCTCGGGGCCCTACTTCATGGTTCCCCGCCTGGACCGTGTGCCGGACCGGTAGACTCCTTCGCTCGCGATAGGGGGATCAGCCCACAGCCGACCAATCACGAGTCCCGCAGGGAACACAGCGGGAATCTTCGATTGTGCCCGGACTTCCTCGGGCGAGCCGTGAGGCAGTATTTCGACGCCGCGCGGCTCGACGGGAGTGAACCGCAAGGCCGGTGCCAGCCGGCGATGGGCGAACGGACGCGGCCAGGAGGGCGCGCGGCGGGCGGTCAGGAGCGCGGAATTCGCGGCCGCGGGCCGGATTGCGCTCCCGCGGCGGAATCCCGCCCGCGAACGCGACCGCGCGCCGAGCTGGGGAAATTTCCCCGCCCGGGCGATGAGGTTGGGGAAGATGACCGAGCCCGAGCCTCAGGCCATCGGGGCTTCGACCTGCTGGATCCGCTGGAGCTCGGCTTCCACGGCCTGAGGCACGCGGTCGGCGAAGTGGCACGCCGCCCAGTGACCCGGCTTCACCTCGCGCAGCAGCGGCACCTCGCGCGCGCACTCGGGCTGAGCCATGTAGCAGCGCGGATGGAACGGGCAGCCGGGCGGCGGCTTGGCCGGGCTCGGCACGTCACCCTTCAAGACGATGCGCCGGCGCCGGCGCGCGGGGTCCGGCACCGGAATCGCCGACAGCAGCGCCGCGGTGTACGGATGCCGCGGATCGCGATAGATCGCCTCGCGTCCCGCCAGCTCCACCACGCGACCCAGATACATGACGGCGACGCGATCGCTCAGATGCTCGACCACCGCCAGGTCATGCGCCACGAACAGGTAGGTGAGCCCCATCTGGCGCTGGAGATCGCGCAGCAGGTTGATGATCTGTGCCTGGATCGAGACGTCGAGCGCCGAGACCGGCTCGTCGGCCACGATCAGCCGGGGCTTGACGGCCAGCGCGCGGGCCACGCCGATCCGCTGCCGCTGCCCGCCCGAGAACTCGTGCGGGTAGCGCCGCGCGTGATCCGGCGAGAGTCCCACCAGCACGAGCAGCTCGGCGATCCGCTCGCGGGCCTTTGCGCCGCGTGCGATCCCGTGGATCGCCAGGGCCTCGCCCAGCATGCTGCCGACCGTCAGCCGCGGATTGAGACTCGAGTACGGGTCCTGAAAGACGATCTGCATCTCGCGGCGCATCGAGCGGAGCTCGCCGCGCTTCATCGCGGTGACGTCCCTGCCATCGAACTTCACGCGACCCGAAGTCGGCTCGATCAGTCGCAGCACGCAGCGTCCAGTGGTGGTCTTGCCGCAGCCACTCTCCCCCACCATCCCCAGCACCTCGCCGGATGCGATGTGGAACGAGACACCGTCCACCGCGCGCACCTGCCCCACCACGCGAGAGAACAATCCGCGGCGGATCGGGAAGTGCTTGCGCAACTCTTCGACGACCAGCAGCGGATCAGCCACGGGGCGCGCCCTCGGCCGCGAACGGGGTGACCGTCCCCTCCGCGATCTCGGCAGCGCGCCAGCAGCGCACCCGATGACCGCTCTCGAGCGTCTCGAGCGGCGGGAGCTCCGTTCGGCAGCGATCCACCGCGACCGGGCAGCGCGGATGGAAGCGACAGCCGCTCGGGAAACGCGCCGGGTTCGGCACGGTGCCGGGAATCACGCGCAGCGACTCGCGCGCTTCGCCGAGCCTTGGAAGGGAGTGCAGCAAGCCGGCGGTGTAGGGATGGCGGGTACGTTCGAACGTCGAGCGCACGTCGCAGTACTCCACGACCTGGCCCGCGTACATCACCGCCACGCGATCGGCGGTCTCGGCCACCACGCCGAGGTCGTGAGTGATGAGCAGCACCGCCATGCCCAGCTCGCGCTGCAGACGATGCAACAGCTCGAGGATCTGCGCCTGAATGGTGACGTCCAGGGCGGTGGTGGGCTCGTCGGCGATCAGGATCGCGGGCCGACAGGCCAGCGCCATCGCGATCATGACCCGCTGGCGCATGCCGCCCGAGAGCTGATGCGGATATTCGTCCACCCGCTGCCCGGGCGAAGGGATGCCGACCAGCGCCAGGGTCTCGATCGCCCGCTTTCGCGCTTCGGCGCGGCTCACGCGGTCGTGGAGCACGATGGCCTCGAGGACTTGCTCTCCGCAGGTGTAGACGGGATTGAGCGAGGTCATCGGCTCCTGGAAGATCATCGAGATCTCCTTGCCGCGAATCGAGCGCATCTCGCGCGGCCCGAGCGAGAGGAGATCGCGCCCACGGAAGCGGATCGAGCCGCCGACGATCTTCCCGGGCGGCTCCGGAATCAGGCGCAGGATCGAGAGCGAGGTCACGCTCTTGCCGCTCCCCGACTCCCCGACCACCGCCAGCGTCTCGCCGGCGTCCAGCTCGAACGAGACGCCGTCCACGGCGCGGACCACGCCATCATCGGTGTGGAAGTGCGTCTGGAGATCACGTACCTCGAGCAACGGCTCGCTCATCTCGCCTTCGCCGCGCGCGGATCGAGCGCGTCGCGCAGACCATCGCCGAGCAGGTTGTAAGCCATGACGGTCAGCACTATCGCCGCACCGGGCGCGTAGAGCAACCACGGGAACGAGGAGAGCACGCGCAGGCTGCGCGCCTGATTGAGCATGTTGCCCCACGAGGCCGCCGGCTCCTGCACGCCGACGCCGAGGAACGACAGCGCCACCTCGCCGAGCACGTAGCCGGGGACCGCGAGCGTGGCGGCCACCACTGCGAACGAGAGCGTGTTGGGGAGGATGTGGCGCACCAGGATCCGCACGCGTCCCATCCCCAGCGCTTCGGCGGCGGCGACGTACTCCGACTCGCGGATCGAGAGCACCAGGCCTCGAATCACCCGCGCCAGCGACGCCCATCCCACCAGCGCGAGGATGCCGACGATGCCGAGATAGACGAGCGGGTTCGGCAGATCGGGCGGGAACAGCGAGCGCAGCGCCAGGATCAGGTAGAGCCCGGGAATGCTGAGCAGCAATTCGCAGAACCGCATCAGCAGCGTATCCGCCCAGCCGCCAAAGTAACCCGAGATGCCGCCCAGCAGCATGCCGATCGAGAACGAGATCGCGATGCCCACCAGGCCCACGGTCAGCGAGACCTGGCTGCCGAAGATGAGACGCGACAGCACGTCGCGACCAAAGCCGTCGGCGCCCAGCAGCAGGACGCGCTCGCTGCCGCCGACGCCGAACAGATGGCGATCGGAGTGCAGCACGCCCAGCCACCGATAGGCCTCGCCGTGCACGAGGAAGCGGAGCGGCAGGCGACGCGAAGCGTCCTCGGCGTAGGCGAAACCCCCGCCGCTCGAGGCGACCACCGGCCTCACGAACGGGCGCAAATGGAAACCGCCCTGCTCGTCCACCCAGTGAAGGCGCTGGGGCGGTTGATAGAAGCGCGCACGATCGGAAGAATCCTGACCGTAGGGCGCCATGAACGGCCCGAGCAGCGCCACCAGGTAGAGCGTCCCGAGCACCGCCGCCGCCGCCGCCGCCGGAGGCGTGAGCCGGAACCTCGCGCGCGGGCGAAGGGATTCGCGCCGCGTGTCATTCATGGCGAATCCTCGGATCGGCCGCGACCAGCAGGAGGTCCGCCACCAGGTTGCCCGACACCAGCACCAGCGAGCTCATCAGCACTGCCCCCATCACCAGCCACTGGTCGTGCGCCAGCAGCGCCTCGAGCGTGATCCGGCCCAGTCCCGGCCACGAGAAGATGATCTCGACCACGAACGAGCCCGAGACCAGCGCCCCCAGCGTGTAGCCGAACAGCGTGATCATGGGATTGAGCGCGTTCCTGAGCGCGTGCCGGGTCACCACCGCGAACTCTCCCAGACCCTTGGCCCGGGCGGTGGCGATGTAGTCGAGACGCAGCACGTCGAGCAGGCTCGCGCGCATTTGTCGCATCCGCGAGGCGAGCGGCGTGAGCCCCACCACCAGGGCCGGCAATGCCAGGTGCCGCGCCAGGTCGCCGAGCTTCCCCATGAAACTCAGCCGATCCCAGTCGAGCGAGCGCATCCCGCCCACCGGAAACCAGCCGGTGCGGGCGGCGAGCAGCAGCAACAGCAGCCCCGACAGGACCTCCGGAATCGAGAGGCCGAGCACGGCCGACACCGTCGCGAGGCGATCGGGCCAGCGATGCTGGCGCGCCGCCGCCAGCGTGCCGAGCGGGAGCGCCAGCGCCCAGGTGACGAGCGCGGCCGCGCCGGTGAGCAGCAGCGTGTTGCCGAGCGCCTGGCGCAGCACCAGCGCCACCGGCTGATGGCGCACGAACGACTCCCCGAGGTTCCCGCGCAGCAGATTGCCGAGATAGAGGAGGTACTGGATCCAGGCCGGCCGATCGAGACCGAATTGATGCCGCAGAGCCTCGAGTCGCGCGGCGGTCACGGTGGGATCCTCGGCGGCCTGATCGAGAAAGCTGCCGGGCGCGAGATGCAAGAGCAGAAACGTGACCGCCGAGATCCCGAGCAACAGCGGGATCAGCTGCAGGAACCTGCGGAGGACGTACGTCCGCATGGTCCGGCGCGTCAGCCGGAGCGCGCCGGTTGCCGGAGGAAGACTCGCTCCATGTTCCAGAGCACGCGATTCGGCACGATCTGCGGTTGCGCGTTGCCGAAGCGGTTGCTCACCGGAATCATGATCTTCACCACCGGCAGGAACACGAACCAGGCCTGCTCGTTCATCAGCTTCTGGATCTCGAGAAACGCCCGCCGGCGCTCGGCGTCGTTGCCGCTGCGCGCCAGCACCACCGCGAGCGCGTCGAGTCGCGCTTCCTCCGGAGTCTCGGGCTGGCGCTGCTTGATGTTCCAGAAATGAGTGAGCCCGCTCGCGCGGTAGACGTTGGCCGAGAGGCCGGGGTCGGGCGGAACCCCCGAGGCGAGTCCGAGGAAGATCGCGTCGTAGTCAAAATCATTGCGCAGGTTTCCGGTCAGGGTGTTGAACGGCGTCGGCAGCGGAGTGATCCGGACCCCTACCCTGGCCAGATCTTCCTTGACCATGGTGAGCATGCTCTTCCGGAGGTCGTTGTCGGAGTTGGTCTTCATGGTGAAGCTGATCGGGTGCCCGTCGGAGTCCTCGAGCACGCCGTCGCCATTGCGATCTTTCATGCCGATCGAAGCAAGCAGCTGGCGTGCGCCCTCGGGATCGTAGTCGTCGCCGGTGATCCGGGGCGAGAACCAGTTCGGGTTGCCGGGCGTGACCGTGGACCAGCTCTTCATGCCGTAGCCGAACATGGGTCCGCGGATCATGGCGTCACGATCGATCGCCTTCGACACCGCGCGGCGGAAGGCGGCCTGCTTGAACCAGCCATACTTCACGGGATCGACGTAGGTGGAGCCCACCGGCTTGTCCTTACCCGGCTCCTTCACGGTGTTGAGGTTGAACCAGATGAACTGGGAGGCGAGGCTCGGTCCCACGTCGTAGAGGGTGTAGTTCCCCTTCTTCTGGCCGTCCAGGTAGCTCTGATAGTCGTCGGGCTTCACGTTTTCGACCGCG
>DATKAB010000002.1 GCA_035498555.1 Candidatus Sulfotelmatobacter sp. | reverse complement strand
ATCGCGCGTGGTGACGCGGGTGTGCGACTTGCAGCAGGCGGTGGCGTCGGTGAGCGGGAAGGTCGAGCTGGTGCTGGAAGGAGAACAGGAGGGGACGCTCAACGTGTCGCGCGCGCTGCTCGGCCGCGGAGTGAAAGCGGTGTTCAGTCAGCGCTTTCCCGACGCGTTCAAGCCGCGCCGGCGCTCGGCACGAGCGGCGGCCGCGGAGAGCGGCGAGTCGGAGCCGGGGGCGTCGGCGGAGTATCGCCCGGTGCTCGAATGGTTCGCGGGCGGCAATCACCTCGAGGTCGCGGACGACATGTCGCAGGTCGAGTTCGCAAAGCGCCTGAACGAAGTGAAGGGCCTGCGCGAGCTGGCCGCGAAGTACATGTCGCCGAAGAATGCCGACGAGGCCGCGGTGGCGATGGAGCTGGTGCTCGAAGGTCTGCACCAGCACTCGATGCTGTCGCGCGAGCGGACCGGCGAATCGACCACGTCGTACAAGGACATGCTGAAGAGCATGCTGAGCGGGCTCGGGGACTAGCCGGATCCGCGCGGCGGATCGCTGCAACCATGCGTTTCGACTATTCGAAGTGGAAGGGGCCGCGGCCCGAAGATCTCGAATTCCAGCGCCAGCTGATGGAGATCTATCGCAATCTGCTGCTCCAGACCGGCGGCGACGTCGACGAAGCGCTGCGCTGGATGGAGCACTTTGGCGAGCAGTACGGATTCTTCAACGACAAGTTCGGCATCGACGACTTCAAGAAGATGCTCGAGGAATCGGGCGAAGCCGAGAAGACCACGCGCGGCTACCAGGTCACGCCGCGCGGCGAGCGCCGCATCCGCCAGGATTCGCTCAACGAGATCTTCAACGCGCTCCAGGCCGGCGGCGCCGGCGACCACCGCACGCCGCAGGCCGGCAAGGGCGGCGAACGCCTGAGCGAGACGCGCGCCTGGCAGTTCGGCGACGACCTCGGCAATCTCGACCCGCTGGGCAGCGTGAGCAACGCGGTCAAGCGCGGCGGCATCGACGACCTGACCCTCTCGGAAGAGGATCTCGAAGTCTTCGAGACCGAGCATCTTTCGTCGTGCGCCACGGTGTTGATGGTGGACGTGAGCCACAGCATGATCCTGTACGGCGAGGATCGCATCACGCCGGCCAAGAAGATCGCGCTCGCGCTGGCGCAGCTGATCCAGAGCCGCTACCCGAAGGACACGCTCGACGTGGTGCTGTTCGGCGACGACGCCCGCCAGGTGCAGCTCAAGGACCTGATGAAGATCCAGGCCGGACCGTTCCACACCAACACCCGCGCCGGTCTCCAGATGGCGCGGCGAATCCTCGAGAGCCGGAAGGGCGTCAACAAGCAGATCTTCATGATCACCGACGGCAAGCCCTCGGCGATCCACGAGTTCGGCCGCCTCTACAAGAACCCGTTCGGGCTGGATCCGAAGATCGTCAACAAGACGCTCGAGGAGGCAGCGTTCTGCCGCCGCAAGCGCATCACCATCACCACCTTCATGCTCGCCACCGACGGGCCGCTGCTCGATTTCGTGCGGCGGCTGACCGAGTTGAATCATGGAAGGATCTACGAGACCGATCCGCAGAACGTCGGCGCCTACGTGTTTCGAGACTTCGTGAAAAATCGGAGAAAGCGGCTACACTGAGGCGGTATACGGGTGATCCCTCACCTGGGGCGACGGCTCCGCGCTCCTTGACCGCTCCGGCCCGCGCCGCTAGCGTTCGCCGCGTTTCCCCTTGGCATCTCCACGCTCATGCGTGGCGGCGGATTCCCCCAGGGATGGACCCCTGACCTTGCGCGCTCGACCGGACACCGCGCTCCCCGCACGTTTCCGCGCCGCATTTCACGTGCTCGCGCTGGCGATTCTCCTCTCGTTGCCGCTGGCCCTCGCTTCCTGCTCGATCAACAAGTTCGCCACCAAGAGCGTGGCCAACTCGCTCACCAAGGGTCCGGACGTCTTCGGCACCGACGACGATCCCGATCTGATCGAGGCGGCGCTGCCCTTCGGCTTGAAGACCATGGAGTCGATGCTCTCGACGCTGCCCGAGCACCAGGGCCTGCTGCTCAATCTGTGCAAGGGCTACGCGGCCTACTCTTACGCGTTCGTTCAGTCAGAGGGCGATTTGCTGGTCAACAGCGACTACGCGCGGTCCGAGCAGCTCCACCAGCGCGCCTACAAGCTCTACCTGCGCGCCCGCAACTACGGCCTGCGCGGGCTCGAGGTTCGCTACAAGGGCATCAGCTCGGGACTCCAGACCGATCCGGCCAAGGCCGCGGCGCGCATCGAATCACGGGACGTGCCGATGCTGTTCTGGACGGCGGCGGCGTGGGGCTCGGCGATCTCGATGGGCAAGGACAAGCCCGAGATGCTCGCCGATCTCCCGGCGGTACGCGCTTTGATCGAGCGCGGCCTCGTGCTCGACGAGAGCTACGAGGAAGGGGCGCTCCACGAGGCCATGATCGTGCTCGAAGCGCTGCCGGCCGCGATGGGCGGCTCGGTGGACCGCGCGCGCCAGCAGTTCAATCGCGCCGTCGAGTTGAGCCACGGCGGCAAGGCCTCGCCCTACGTCACCATGGCGTTGAGCGTTTCGGTCATGAATCAGGACCGTGCCGAGTTTCGCGACCTGCTCGGCAAGGCGCTGGCCGTCGATCCCGACAAGGATCCCGCCAACCGTCTCGAAACCGTGGTCACGCAGCGCAAGGCGCGCTCGCTGCTCGATCGACAGGACGAATTTTTCGTCGACGATTCGTCGGCTCCCGATTCCACCAAGTCCAAGGAGAAGTGATGATGATTCGCATGAAACGTCCGAAGGCCGCGCTGCTCGCGCTCGCCGGGATGCTCGCGCTCGTTGCCGCCGCGCCGCGGCGAGCGCTCGCGCAAGCCAACGTGGTCAAGCTGGCGACGCTGGTGCCCGAAGGCTCGGTGTGGGACAAGGCGTTGCGCGAGATGGGCTCGCAGTGGAGCACCAGCACCCAGAATCGCGTGGCGCTGCGCGTCTACCCGAGTGGCGTCGCCGGCGATGAGCCGGACATCGTGCGCAAGATGCGGATCGGGCAACTGCAGGCCGCGGCCGTCACCACCGCCGGGCTCGCCTCGATCGATCCGTCGTTCCACATGTTCAACATTCCGATGTTCTTCAACTCTTATCCCGAGCTGTATCACACGCTCGACGTGATGGAGCCGGTCTTGAAGCAGCGCCTCGAGGCCAAGGGCTTCGTGCTGCTCGGCTGGGGCCACGGCGGCTGGGTTTATTTCTTCACCAAGAACCCGATCTCGACCGTGGACGGGCTCAAGAAGGCCAAATTCTTCGTGTGGGCCGGGGACGATCAGATCGCGCAGGAATGGAAGACGCTCGGCTTCCAGCCGGTGGCGCTCGCCGCCACCGACATCATGACCGGGCTTCAGACCGGCATGATCGAGGCCTATCCCACCACGCCGCTGCTCGGGCTCACGCTCCAGTGGTACAAGATGACGCCCAACATGATCGGGCTGGGCCTCGCGCCGCTCGTCGGCGGGCTGGTGATCACCAAGCAGGCGTGGATGAAGATCTCCGAGGCCGATCGCAATCAGCTGCTGACCGCGTGCAAGCAGATGGAATCCACGCTCCAGACCGGCGTGCCGAGGCAGGACACCACCGCCGTCGAAGAGATGCAGAAGCGCGGGCTCAAGGTGGTGCCGGTGAGCCCAGCCGAGGCGACGCAGTTCCGCCTGGTCGCCGACGAGTTCGCCAAGATGATGGTGGGTGAAAAGGTGCCGCCCGACATCCTGGCCATGGCACGCAAGGCGCGCGACGAGTATCGGGCCAAGAGCGGCACCCGCTGAGCGTCGGTCTACAGCCACCCGCGCACGGCGTGCGGCTGGTAGGGCTTCTCGAGCGCCGCGATTTCTTCGGCGCTCAGCGTGAGATCGAGCGCCTTCACCGCGGCCTCGAGGTGCTCCATCTTCGTCGCGCCGATGATCGGCGCGGTCACGCCGGGCTTCGACAGCAGCCAGGCGAGCGCGGTCTCGGCCGGCGAGACGCCGCGCGACTTCGCCACCGCGCGATTGGCCTCGACCACCGCGGCGTCGCCGGGATGGTCGTAGAGCTGGTTGGCCATGCCGGCATCGCCGGTCTTGCGCGCGGTTTCGTCGCCCGCGGGGCGCGCCAGGAGGCCGCGCGCAAGCGGTGACCAGGGAATGACGCCGAGGCCTTCCTCGAGGCACAGCGGGATCATCTCGCGCTCTTCCTCGCGATAGACCAGGTTGTAGTGATTCTGCATCGAGACGAAGCGCGCGAGGCCGCGCGCGTCGGAGCGCGCTAGCGCCTTCATCACCTTCCACGCGTAGGTCGAGCTGGCGCCGATGTAGCGCACCTTGCCCTGCTTCACCAGCAGATCGAGCGCATCGAGCGTCTCCTCGATCGGCGTCGCCGGATCGAAGCGGTGGAGCTGGTAGAGGTCAATGGTCTCGATCCCGAGCCGCCCGAGACTGTCCTCGCAGCCCTGCACCACGTGCTTGCGCGACAGGCCCACGGTGTTGGGGGCGTCGCCGCGCATCGCGTGGCGCACCTTGGTGGCGATCACCAGCTCGTCGAGCTTGCCGAACTCGCGCAGGCACCGGCCGGTGATCTGCTCGCTCACGCCGAGCGAGTACATGTCGGCGGTGTCGAAGAAATTGATGCCCAGCTCGATCGCGCGCTTGAAGAACGGGCGCGCCGCCTGCTCTTCCAGCACCCATGGCCGCCACGAGGTGGCGCCGTAGCTCATGCAGCCGAGACAGATGCGCGAAACCGTGAGACCGGTGCGGCCGAGCCTGGTGTATTTCATGCGGGGGATCCTTTCGGAGGGCCGAGAGCATACGCGCACCGAGCCGCGCGCCGCTAGAATGGACGCATGGGCGCTCCCGAACGGCCGCTGATGCTCTTCGACGGCAACTGTGGCTTCTGCAAGCGCTGGATCGAGCGCTGGCAGCGCGTCACCGGCGACACCGTGGATTACGCGCCGGCGCAATCGGTGTCGTCGCGCTTCCCCGAGGTGCCGCTTTCGCGCTTTGCCGAAGCGGTGCAGCTGCGGGAGGCCGACGGCACCTGGCGCGGCGGCGCGGCGGCGGTGTTCCGAACGCTGGCTTATTCGCCCGGGCGCGCCGCGTGGTGGTGGCTCTATCGCTACTTCCTGCCGTTCAAGCTGGCGAGCGACGCCGTCTACGGCGTGATCGCTCGCAATCGTCCGTTCTTCACCAGCGTCACTTCGCGGGTGTGGGGGAAGTATCTCGTGCCGCCCGGACAGCGGCTCACGGCGTGGATCTTCCTGCGCGCGCTGGGAGCGATCTCGGTGTCGGCGTTTCTGTCGCTCTGGGTCCAGGTAATCGGCCTGATCGGGAGGCAGGGCATCCTCCCCACGGCCGAATTCATCGGGCAGCTGCGCCAGCGCTACGGAGCGGGCATCGCGCTGGCGGTGCCGTCGCTCTGCTGGCTCGATGCGAGCGATCGCGCGCTCCATGCGCTGTGCGCGATCGGCACGGCGGCGTCGCTCGCGCTGATGCTCGGCGTGTTCGAGATTCCGGCGCTGCTGGCGATCGCGGCCTGCTACCTGTCGCTGGCCTCGGTGGCGCGCGAGTTCCTGTGGTTTCAGTGGGACGGCCTGCTGATCGAGACCGTGGTGGCCTCGCTGTTCATCGGGCGCTGGCGCCCACTCGCGCTCCCCGCCGCCGATCCCGCGCCGGCGAAGAGCGGACTGTGGCTGCTGCGCTGGCTCCTCTTCCGGCTCATGTTCTCCTCCGCGGTGGTGAAGCTCACCAGCCACGATCCCAACTGGCGCCATCTCACCGCGCTGCGTTTCCACTACCAGACGCAGCCGCTTCCGCCGTGGACGGCGTGGTGGGCGCATCATCTGCCGGACGCGTTCCAGACCTTTTCGACCGGTGTCATGTTCGCGATCGAAGGGCTGGCGCCGTTCCTGATCCTGGCGCCGCGCCGGATCCGCTTCGCGGGCGCCATTGCGATGCTCTCGCTCCAGGCGCTGATCGTGATCACCGGCAACTACGGCTTCTTCAATCCGCTGGCGATGGCGCTGGTGATCCCGATGTTCGATGACGGTGTGTGGCCGGCATGGCTGCGGCGCGCGCTCGGCATCTCGCTCCCCGAAAGCGGGGCGGGCGAACCCACGGTTGCCAGCCGCTGGATCCGGCGCCCGCTCGCGCTCGCGCTCGCGCTGCTCGGGCTGGTGCCGCTATGGGGAGCGTTGCGCTGGCCGATGAAGCTGCTGGGGCCACTGCCCTCGGCGTACGAAATCACGGCGCCGTTCCGCGTCGTCAATTCGTACGGCCTGTTCGCGGTGATGACCACCGAGCGCCCCGAGATCGTGATCGAGGGCAGCAACGACGGCGAGATCTGGCGCTCGTACGAGTTCCGCTGGAAGCCGGGCGCACTCGATCGCCGTCCGGAGTTCGTGGCGCCGCACATGCCACGCCTCGACTGGCAGATGTGGTTCGCGGCGCTCGGCGATCTGCGCCAGAACTCGTGGCTGCTCTATTTCTGCGAACGCCTGCTGCAGGGCTCGAAGCCGGTGCTCAAGCTGATGGCGAGGAATCCATTTCCCGACGCCCCACCGCGCTACTTGCGCGCCACCGTCTATCTCTATCACTTCACCACTGCGGCCGAACGCCGAGCGACCGGCGCGTGGTGGACGCGAATGCCGCGCGGGCCTTACGCGCCGGTGCTGACGCTGCAGGACGGGCGCCTCGCGGTGGCCGACCTGCCCGGCAATCGGCTCGATTTGCAGGAACCCCGGGCCCGGCCTTAGCTTGGCCGCGACCGACTCGCCCCTCGACTCGGAGCCCACCATGCCAGCCATTGCCGGCAAGACCTCGGTACTCGAGCGCTTCCTGCGCTACGTCACCTACGACACCCAGTCGGACGAGAACAGCGACAGCTACCCGAGCACCGCCAAGCAGCTGGTGCTGCTCGATCAGCTCGTTACCGAGCTCAAGGCGATCGGACTCGCCGACGCGACCCGCGACTCGCGCGGATACGTGTTCGCGACCGTTCCCGCCACCACGAAGAAGACGAACGTGCCTGTAATCGGTTTTCTGGCGCACGTCGACACTTCGCCCGAGACTTCCGGCGCCGGCGTCAAGCCGATCGTGCACGAGAGCTGGCAGGGTGGCGACATCCGCTATCCGGATGATCCGCAACTGCTGCTCAAGCCGTCCGAGAATCCGGCGCTGCGCGATCGCATCGGGTCCGACATCGTGACCGCGTCGGGGAAGACGCTGCTCGGCGCCGACGACAAGGCCGGCTGCGCCGAAATCATGGCGGCGGCCGAATATCTGGTGAAGCATCCCGAGATCCCGCACGGAACGATCCGGGTGGGATTCACGCCCGACGAAGAGATCGGCGCCGGCACGCGCTTCTTCGACGTCAAGCGCTTCGGCGCCGCGTTCGCCTATACGATGGACGGCGAGACCGCCGGCATTCTCGACAACGAAACCTTCTCGGCCGACTCGATGACGGTCACCTTCCAGGGCTTCAATACGCACCCGGGGCTCGCCAAGAGCGTGATGATCAACTCGATCAAGATCGCCGCCGACTTCGTCAATCGCCTGCCGAAGAACGCGGTGTCACCCGAGACCACCGAGAAGCGCGAGGGCTACGTCCATCCCAACGACGTCAACGCCACCGTGGATCGCACTTCGGTGCGCTTCCTGATCCGCGACTTCCTGACACCCGGGCTCAAGGAAAAGGAAGCGATGCTCGAGAAGCTGGCGCGCGAGACCGTGGCGAGCTGGCCGGGCTCGTCGGTGAGCTTCGAGGTGCAGGAGAGCTATCGCAATCTGCGCGAAGTGCTCGACCAGCATCCGCAGATCATCGCCAACGCGAAGGAGGCCTATCGGCGCGCCGGCCTCGATCCGGTGGACGGCGCGATTCGCGGCGGAACCGACGGCTCGCGGCTGAGCTTCATGGGGCTGCCGACGCCCAACATTTTCGCCGGCGGCCACAACCTGCACTCGCGGCTCGAATGGGTTGCGGTACAGGACATGGAGCGCGCCGTCGAGGTGATCGTGCACCTCGCGCAGGTGTGGGAGGAGCAGGCATAGGCGCGGCCAGGCGCCCGCTCACTTCTCTTTCGCGCCGAGAATCCCCTTCAGGTCCATGATGGTGTTCTGATCCGACACGATCACCGACACCTTGTCCGACAGCTTGTCGACGTAGAGATACTTGATGTAATTGGGATTCTGGGCCAGCGCCTTGTTGATCACTTCAATCGCGTTGGCGCGACCTTTGGCCTCGATCACCTTGCGCTCCGCCTCCTTCTCTTCCTTTTCGAGCGTGTACTTCATCTGCTCGGCGGCCTGCTGCGCAATCTGCTTGGCCTCGATCGCCTTGGTGAACTCGGGGGTGAAGCGCACGTCGCGCAGCACCACCTCGTCCACCATGAAGCCGTCCTTCTCGATCAGGTCCTTCACCTTGCGATTGATCTCGTCCTGGATCATGGCGCGCTTGGCCGAGTAGACGTCCATCACCGGATATTCCGAGATCACCAGGCGGATCACCGATCGCACCGCCGGGCGGATGATCTTCTCCTCGTAGTCGGGCCCGATCCTCTGGTGGATGGATACGACGTGGCCGGCGTCGAGATGGTGCCAGAGCGTGAGATCGATTCCGACCATGAGACCCTCCTGCGTCGGCGACCACAGTGAGTCATCGATATTGGCCTTGCGGCCTTCGCCGGTGGTGCCCGACATGGTGTACTCAAGCCGGCGCAGATCGTAGAGCTGCGTGTTGCTGATGAAGGGCGGAACGAACGTGATGCCCTGCGAGGCGAGGCGAAAGCTGCGTGTGATGGTGTTGAAGATCACGAGCGCGTGACCCACCGGAACGACGCGGATCGAGGTCACGAGGATCAGGAACAGGAAGAGTGCCGCAACGCCGGATAACACCCAGCGCACGGCTTCGGCTCCGCCGGTGAACACCGGTCCGCCGGAATCGTGAACTCGCGCGCGAGCGCGCCCGGCGAAATTGCGAATGATGAAGATGGCAACGACCAGAGCGATGCCGATGAAGAAAAGACCGCCCATATGCGACCTCCCTGTCGCGGATCGGGCGCCGTTGCGGGAGCGGCGGCGGCCCGCCGCAGCTATTTCCTGTGGAGCGAGCCCAGCATCGAATCGAAGTCTTTGCGCGCCGCGGTCACCGTGCTGGTCGGCCCGGTGAGCTTGAAGAACACGTTTCCGCTCGGTCCCTCGACGATCGCGCCCAGCAGCGTCCAGTTGGCGTGCTCGCCGGCGTCGTCACCCTGCATGCCGTGCGCGGCGTAGGAGCCGCTGGCCACGACCTCCGATATCTTCATGCCCGCCACCTGGCGTGTCGTGACGTCGTGCTGCTGGAGCTCTGAGAACTCGCCGATCCAGCGCTCGAGATTGTCCTCCACCGGTCCGCCCTTGCCCGGTCCGAAGTAGTAGACCGCGCATTCTGCGCCGAGGTCGGCCGAGGCGCCGGGCACGATGTAGGTGGCGTAGCGCATCGAACCCGCGATCTCGTTCATCCAGCGCCTGGGCCGTGTCCAGGCGATGCCGGGATCGGCGGGCTCGGGCGGCGCGATCTGCGGCATCAGGTTTCCGCCCGATGGATTGCCGCCACTCACGTCAGGGTGCCCGGGGGGGAGCGCGCCGCTCGACTGATCCGGCGCCTCCGCGGCGGGCGCGGGCGCCGGCGTCTCGGCTGGCGTGGTGCTGCGCTTCCAGGTGAGCAGCGCGAATCCCAACACCAGCACCACCACGATGATCACGCCGTTCCTCAACGACATGCCGGCATTCTACGACGAGCGCCACCCGCTTGCCGACTCGCCCGGCGCATTCGCGGCTTTGGCGCGTCGTGGCCGCGCGCTATCCTCCGGCGTCCGCAGTCGAGCGACCGGCCGAGGAGGAACGCCGTGGCAGACGAAATCGTCGAGGTCAAGCCGCACATCCGCGAGCGCGCCTGGATCCAGTCGATGGACGAATACCTGCGCCTCTACCGGCAATCCATCATGGATCCCGACTCGTACTGGGCCGAGCAGGCGAAGTCCCTCGATTGGTTCCACCCCTGGAATCAGGTGCTCGATGCCGATTACGAGGAGATCGACTTCGCGTGGTTCTCCGGCGGGCGACTCAACGCGTGCTTCAACTGCGTGGACCGGCACCTCGATTCGCGCGGCGGCCAGACCGCGATCCTGTGGGCGGCCGACGAGCCCGGCGTCTACAAGCACGTCACCTATCGCGAGCTCAAGCACAACGTCTGCCGGCTCGCGAACGCGTTGATCGCGCACGGGGTGAAGAAGGGCGACCGTGTCTGCATCTACATGCCGATGATCCCGGAGACCGCCTACGCAATGCTGGCGTGCGCGCGAATCGGCGCGATCCATTCGGTGGTGTTCGGCGGCTTCAGCGCCGATTCGCTGCGCGATCGGATCGTGGACGCCGGCTGCAGGGTGCTGATCACCGCCAACGAAGGGCTGCGCGGCGGGCGCAAGATTCCGCTCAAGGCGATCGCCGATCGCGCGATCGAAGGCATGGACATGGTGCAGACCGTGCTGGTGGCGCGTCGCACCGAGGCCGACGTGCCGATGAAGCCGGGGCGCGACCTGTGGCTGCACGAAGAGATGCACCGCCAGCGCTCGACCTGCAGCATCGAGTGGATGGGAGCTGAAGATCCGCTGTTCATTCTCTACACGTCGGGCAGCACCGGGAAGCCGAAGGGCCTGATGCACACCACCGGCGGCTATCTCGTGTTCGCCGCGCACACCCACAAACTCATCTTCGACTACCACCCGGGCGATGTCTATTGCTGCGCCGCCGACGTCGGCTGGATCACCGGGCACAGCTATATCGTCTATGGGCCGCTGGCGAATGGCGCGACCACGGTGATGTTCGAGAGCACGCCGGTGTACCCGGATGCCGGCCGCTACTGGCGGATGGTGGACGACCTCGGCATCAATATCTTCTACACCGCACCCACTGCTCTGCGCGCGATCGCTCAGGCCGGCGACGAATTCGTGACGCAGAGCTCGCGCAAGTCGCTGCGCATCCTGGGCAGCGTCGGAGAACCGATCAATCCCGAGATCTGGCGCTGGTATCACGACGTGGTGGGAGAGAAGCGCTGCGCGGTGGTGGACACCTGGTGGCAGACCGAGACCGGCGGGATCCTCATCACGCCGCTTCCCGGCGTCACGCCGACCAAGCCCGGCTCGGCGACGCTGCCGTTCTTCGGCGTGCGGCCAATC
Source organism: Candidatus Sulfotelmatobacter sp. (assembly GCA_035498555.1). NCBI lineage: Bacteria > Pseudomonadati > Acidobacteriota > Terriglobia > Terriglobales > Candidatus Korobacteraceae > Candidatus Sulfotelmatobacter > Candidatus Sulfotelmatobacter sp. Next base: position 22,804 of record DATKAB010000002.1, on the reverse strand, counting down.
GTGGTGAATCCCGAGAATGGCGTGATCCAGGACGGGAACGGCGTCACCGGCGCGCTGTGTCTCGCCTCGCCGTGGCCGGGGCAGGCGCGCACCGTGTGGGGCGATCATCAGAGATTTCGAGAGACCTACTTTTCACAATACAAGGGCTTCTACTTCACCGGCGACGGCTGCCGGCGCGATCAAGACGGCTACTACTGGATCACGGGGCGCATCGACGACGTGCTGAACGTCTCGGGGCATCGGCTCGGGACCGCCGAGGTCGAAAGCGCGCTGGTGGCGCACGAGGCGGTGGCCGAAGCGGCGGTGGTGGGCTATCCCCACCGCATCAAGGGTCAGGGCATCTATGCCTACGTGATTGTCGGCGCCGACTACGCGAGGCGCGATCGCGGCGAACTGGAGGGCGCGCTCAAGGAGCAGGTGAAGCAAGTGATCGGCGGATTCGCCGCGCCCGATATCGTGCACATCGCGACCGGGCTGCCGAAGACGCGCAGCGGAAAGATCATGCGCCGCATCCTGCGCAAGATCGCCTCTGGCGAGTACGAAGGCCTGGGCGACGTAACCACGCTCGCCGAGCCCGAGGTGGTCGAGAAGCTGATCGAGCAGCATCGGGGGCGGGCGGCGAGATAGGTCGAGGCCCCCGTGACCCATACGGCGATCCTTCGCTCGCTCTTGTGGGCGGCGCTGTTCGTCACGCTCTGGTGGTGGCTGGCTTCACTCGCGCGCGGCTTCGATCACGCGCTCGGCGGCCCATTGCCGGTCTGGCTGCGCGCCTTTGCCCCCGAGCTGATCGGGGCCGGCGCGGTTCTCGCGTTCCTGTGCGTGATCACGTTTGGACTTCACGGCCGAGGCACTCCAGCGCCGTTCGATCCGCCGCGCGAATTTGTCGCGAGCGGCCCCTACCGATTCGTGCGCAACCCGATGTACATCGGCGCGGCGCTGACGCTGGCCGGCGCAGGACTATGGCTCCAGTCGCCGGGAATTCTCGTGCTGGCGGCGGTTGGACTCATGGCCGCGCATTTGTTTGTGATTTCGGTTGAAGAGCCGTCTCTCGAAAAGCAATTTGGCGAAAGCTATCGAGCGTACAAGCGCTCGGTGAGGCGCTGGATTCCGAGGCGTCCAACAAACAGCTCTTGACGGCAGCTTCGCGCGCAACCGAGTCATCGCACGACCCCCGGCACATTCCGCCGCAGCTCGAGGCCGAACGAGCCTTCGGGCCGGGGTTCATCAAGGGCAAACGCGAGGCAGCGGCCGGGGCGCGCCAGCCGGCGGCCGGGCCCAACGCACCCTGTCCGCTGGGGCCGGGATGGCGTAGTCTTTCAGCGGTCACCCCCATCCTCAAGGAGCCCGCATGCCACGCTCGAAGATCGCGCGCTTCGCCGCGTTCGCTTTCCTGGCCGCCGCGTCCGGCTTCGTCATCGCAGCCTTCGCCCCAAACACGATTCGCGCCGACGAAGGCATGTGGACGCTCGACAACCCGCCGAGCAAGATTCTTCAGGAAAGATACGGCTTTGCTCCCACGAAAGAATGGCTCGAGCGCATCCAGCACGGCTGCGTGAACTTTGGCGGCGGCTCGGGCTCGTTCGTCTCGCCGAACGGCCTGGTGCTGACCAACCATCACGTGGCGCTCAACCAGCTCCAGAAGATGTCGACGGCCGAGCACAACTACGTGCGCGACGGCTTTTTCGCGAAGACCGGCTCGGAAGAAATGCCCTGCCCGGATCTCGAGCTGAAGGTCCTGCAGTCCATGGATGAAGTCACCAAACAAGTGCTAGCGGCGGTCGATCCCAGGGCGACGATCGCGGTGCAGTCGAGCCAGCGCAAGGCCGCGATGGCCAGGCTCGAGACCGAGGCCTCGCAATCCACCGGGCTCAAGTGCGAGGTGATCGAGCTCTATCACGGCGCTGAGTACTGGCTCTATCGGTACAAGAAGTACAACGACGTGCGCCTGGTGATGGCGCCCGAAGAGCAGATCGCATTCTATGGCGGCGATCCCGACAATTTCTCGTACCCCAGGCATGATCTCGACATGGCGTTCTTCCGTGTCTACGAGAACGGCAGGCCGGTGCATCCCGATAGCTGGTTCAGGCTGAGCGACGCGGGTCCGTCCGAGAACGAACTGGTGTTCGTGGCCGGCCATCCCGGCGCCACCAGCCGGCTCAAGACCGTTTCGCAGCTCGAGTACGAGCGCGATTGCCTGCGCCCCACCCGCATTACGCAGCAGGAGAGCCGCTTGAAGGCGATCCGCGCCTACGCCGCCGAGAGCCCCGAGAACACGCGGCGCGCCGTCGATCGCGATCGCGGCATCGAGAACAATCTCAAGCGCGAACGCGCCTTCCTCGAGATCCTCAAGGACGGCCCGCTGCTCGCGCAGAAGCGCGACGCCGAGTCCGCGCTGCGCGCGCGCGTCGCCAAGGATCCCAAGATCGCCGCCGATTGCTCGGGCTCGTGGGACAAGATCGCCAGCGCCGAAAAGGAGCTGCGCGGGCGCTACAAGCAGCGTCTCTATCGCGATCTCGATCGCAGCGCGAGGCTCGTGAACCTGGCCGAGAACATCGTGCGCTACACCGCTGAGGTGCAGAAGCCGAACGAGAAGCGCTTCCGCGAGTATCGCGACTCGAATCTGCCCACCATGAAATTCCAGATCTACTCGAAGGCGCCGGTCTTCCCCGATCTCGACGCGGTGATCCTGGCCAACTCGCTCGAGCAGGCGCGCGCCACGCTCGGGCCCAACGATCCGTGGGTCAAGCAGGCGCTGGGCGGCAAGGAGCCGATGGACGTGGCGAAATCGCTCACGCAAGGAACCAGGATCGGCGACCCGACGGTGCGCAAGCAGCTGATGGAAGGCGGTGCCGAGGCGATCGCGGCCTCGGCCGACCCGATGATCGTGTGGGTGCGTGGCCTCGATCCGATCTATCGCGAGCTGCGCACCTGGTACGAGGATCATGTCGAGACCGTCGAGAGTCTCGAAGGCGGCCGCATCGCGCGCGCGCGCTTCGCGCTCGACGGCCATTCGACCTACCCCGACGCGACCGGCTCGCTGCGGCTATCGCCCGGCAAGGTCGCCGGCTACAAGCAGCTCACCACCGACGTGCCGTGGAAGACCACGTGGTTCGGGCTCTTCGATCGCTCGACCAGCTTCGACGGCCGCCATCCCTACGACATTCCAGCGCGGGTCGCGGCCGCTCGCGGCAAGCTCGACCTCGCCGGCCCGCTCAACTTCGTCTGCACCACCGACATCATCGGCGGCAATTCTGGGTCCCCGGTGCTGGGCAAGGATCTGAGCCTGGTCGGGCTGATCTTCGACGGCAACGTGCAGGCGTTCGGCTGGGAGTTCGCATACGACGACGCGCAGGGGCGCGCGGTGGCGGTCAGCTCGGCCGCGATCCTGCAATCGCTGCGCAAGATTTACGACATGAACAATCTCGCCGACGAGCTCCAGTCCGGCCGGACCGCCTCGGTACCGGCGACCTCGGCGGACGCGTCCGGATCGGCGCATTGACGAGAAGCGGTCGTCGGTCGTGAAATGAGCCGATGACTGTTCAACCGATTCGAAGAATCGCCATCAACACCGGCGGCGGCGACGCGCCGGGACTGAACGCCGTCATTCGTGCCGCGACGCTTGCCGCGTTGCGGCGGGGATGGGAGTGCGTCGGCATCCGCGACGGCTTCAATGGGCTCCTGACGCCCGAAGACTTTCCTCATGGCGGGCTGATGCCGCTCACGCGCGAGTCGGTGGCGGGCATCAGCCATCTCGGTGGCACCATCCTCGGCACCACCAATCACGGCAATCCATCCTGCTATCCTGTGCGCCAGCCCGACGGAACCGTGATCGAGCGCGATCGGACTGGCGACCTGGTCGAGCGCATCCGCGCCGCCGGGCTCGACGCGCTGATCACGGTCGGCGGCGACGGATCGCTGGCGATCGGCAATCGTCTCGCCCAGCTCGGCCTGCGCGTGATCGGCGTTCCCAAGACCATCGACAACGATCTCGACCGCACGTTCATGACGTTCGGTTTCGACTCGGCGGTATCGTTCGCCACCGAGTGCCTCGATCGACTGCACTCGACCGCCACCGCGCACCGCCGGCTGATGGTGGTCGAGGTCATGGGCCGCTACGCCGGCTGGATCGCGCTCCACGCTGGCATCGCCGGCGGCGCCAACGTCATTCTGATTCCCGAGATTCCTTTCGAGATCCAGCGCGTTGCCGACTGGATCACCCGGCGCGAGCACGAAGGGCGCATGAGCAGCATGGTGGTCGTGGCCGAAGGCGCGCGGCCCGTGGGTGGGGCGATCTCGGTGCTTGGCAGGGCGCCGGGCGAAGCCGAACGGTTGGGAGGGGTCGGCGAAAAGGTCGCACACTCGCTCGAGAAGCTCACCGGCAAGGACACGCGACTGGTGGTGCTCGGCCATCTGCTGCGCGGCGGCTCGCCGACCAGCTTCGACCGCCTGATGGCGCTGCGATTCGGCGCGGCGGCGGTGCGCGCGCTGGAGCAGGGCGAAAACGCCGTGATGGTGGCGCTCGCGCCGCCCAGCGTGCAGTACGTTCCGCTCAGCGAAGTGGTGAGGCGCGTAAAGGTCGTGCCGCTCTCAACTGACACGCTCGCCACCGCGCGCGATCTCGGCATCTGCTTCGGCGACGATCCGGCCGCGCTGCCCGCGACCTCGGTGGGCGGGGGCCTGCCGCCCGCGGAGTAGGGCGGCGGCGAACCGTGATCCCGAGGCCGATTCGCACACGCGCCTGGAGCCGGACCGCGCTCAGCGTGCTGCTCGCGGCGTCGCTCCTGCCGCGCCTGGCATGCGCGGGGGCCGACGTGGGAGATCCGCGCCGGGCGCGAGCCGACCTCGACGAGAGCAATTCGATGGAGGTCGTGAAGCGCGAGTTTGGAATCCTGCTCGGCACACCCGGCGCGATGAATCTGGAGGCGGGCTACTGGTCGAATCGCGTGTTCGGAGCGCGGGCCTCGGGCATGTACTTCGGGCAGGCGTTCTGGGGCCTTCAGGGCAACCTCTGCGTTACCACCCGGCGTGGTCCGCACAGCCGCGTCGCCATCGCGGCCGTCGGCGGGACGCATCGCGAGTACGACACGCATTGGAACTACGTGGGCGCGGCGCTCGATTGGAATGCCGAACCGTTCTTCGCCGAGCTGGGACCGGTGGTGCTCGAGAGCAACGATCCCAATTACCAGAGCCGGCATTTCGCGGTGGTGGCGCAGGTCGGGGTGATGGGCGGCGGCGGAACGCGCGGCCCGCGATAGACTGAGCGCGCCGCTCCATCGAACCGAGGGAAACGAGATGCCCGACTGCCTGTTCTGTCGAATCGCGCGCGGCGAGATTCCCGCGCAAAAGGTCGCCGAGAACGAGCAGGCGATCGCATTTCGTGATATCAACCCGCAGGCTCCGACTCACGTGCTGGTGATCCCGCGCGAGCACATCGCGGATTCGGCGGCCGAGTTGGGCGCCGCGCATGGCACGGCCCTCGGCGCGATGCTGGCGCTGGCGGCCGAGGTCGCGCGCAGAGAAAAGCTCGAGCATGGCTGGAGGCTGGTGACCAACGTCGGCATGCACGCCGGGCAGACGGTGCCGCACCTTCACTTTCACCTGCTGGGCGGCCGCGCGATGGCCTGGCCGCCGGGATGACGCCGCTCACGCGCGAGCCTCCGATCTCCGCTATGGTCTCCGCGGTTCCGTCGTCCCGTAATCGGCCCGCTGCCGGGAGGAATGCCCCGTGGTCAAGAAGATCCTGCTGACTCTGGTGCTTCTGGTCGTCGTCTGCGCCGGCGTGGTGCTGGCTTTGGCGATGACCAAGCCGAACACGTATCACGTCGAACGCAAGACCGAGATCGCGGCCTCGCCGGCCACCGTCTACTCGCTCATCAATGATTTCCAGCGCTGGCCCGACTGGTCACCGTGGGAGCATCTCGACCCTGCGATGAAGCGCACCATCGGCACGCCGTCGGCGGGAGTCGGCGCCACCTACGCCTGGGTGGGCAACGACAAGGTCGGCGAAGGCAAGATGACGATCAACGAGAGCGTCCCGGATTCCAAGGTCGACGTGCGGCTGGACTTCATCAAGCCGTTCGCATCTTCGGATCACGTTATTTTCGACATCCAGCCGAGTGGCGCTGGAACCGAGGTGACCTGGAGCATGACCGGCGACCACAATATTGTCTCCAAGGTGATGTGCGTGTTCACCAGCATGGACAAGATGATCGGTCCCGACTTCGAACGAGGCCTGGGTGCCCTGAAGAATCTCGCAGAGAAGTCTTCGGCCGCGACCGACTCGACCGCGAAGAGCTGACACCCGGCTGCATCGAGAAGCGCCGCAAGGCCCAGCGACTCCGGCAACCACCAGGGGCGGGAAGAGGCCCGAAAAATGGCCTTTCCCGCCCCTCTTGGCCTGCCTAGTATCGGCGGCAGCGAATCGTCCGCTTCGCGCCCCTGAAGGCCGCATCCTTCGCTCGCGCGACCGGCGAATTGCGCTCCGTACCCCACAGGGCGCTTTTCCCAGAGAGCACCTGGTCTCGCAGTCAGAAGGAGGCTCTCACTCCCGCTGGTTCGCACTGCGTTCACCGTTCGACCGCGGCCCGCGCTGCATTCACGCCGATCCCGCGCGCCACGACCATTCTGCCCCTGGTGAGGAGTCCGCCCATGAAGCGTCGTGTCCACCTGTTCGCTTCACTCATCGCGCTTTGCGCACTGCCGACCGTCGCCGCGGCCCAGAAGCCGTTCGCGCCGGTGCTCAGGCCGATCAAGACCATCAGCTCGAATTGCGTCATCGGTCCCACCGCCCTCTGCGTTCCGCTCGACGCCACGTTCACCAACGTGATCATGGGCGGATGCGCCGGCTGCAGCGGCCCGGCAAATCCCGCCGATCCCTGCCAGCGCAACGACGACGATTTCACCGCGATTCCGATCGCGCTGCCGTTCACGTTCACCATGTACGGCACCCCCTACAACTCGGTGTTCGTGAACAACAACGGCAACCTGTCGTTTGGAACTGGATTCAGCGTGTTCACTTCGACCGGCTTCCCGGTCGCGGGCTTTCCGATGGTGGCGCCGTTCTGGGCCGACTACGATTCGCGCGGTCAGCTGAGCGGCGTGGTTCACTATCGGCTCGACGCGCACAAGCTGGTCGTCATCTGGGATCACGTCGGCTACTACGGCGCGCACGACGACAAGCTCAACACCATGGAAGTGATCATCTCGGATGGTCTTGATCCGGTGGTGGGCGTGGGCAACAACGTGTGTTTCTGCTACGACGACATGCAGTGGACGACGGGTGACGCGTCGGGTGGCGCCGGCGGCTTCGGCGGAACGCCCGCGACGGTCGGCGTCAACAAGGGCGACGGCGTCAACTTCTTCCAGATCGGGCGGTTCGGAATTCCCGGGCCGTTCTACGACGGCCCCGGTGGCGCGACCGACGGCGTGGATTATCTGGACAGCCGCACGTTCTGCTTCAACGTCAGCGGCGGCGAGAACAATCAGCCGCCGGTACCGACCGGCTTCCCGTCGGGGGATTTCGTGGGCCTGTGCGTGGGCGACAGTCTTGACCTCGCCACCGCGTTCACCTCGCCGGAGCTGGGTCAGACCACAACGACGGTCGTGAATCTCGGCACGCTGCCGCCGAGCGAATCGTCGCTGATCAACTCGCCGGGCAATCCGTCCACGCAGATTCTGCGCTTCACGCCGAGCCTCGCGGACGCGGGCAACACCTACGTCGTCATTTACACCGCGACCGACGACGGCGTCCCGCCGGCCTCGACCACGGTCAATCTCGTCATCCAGGTCTCGCGCTGCGACACTCCGACGCGGCATGACTCCTGGGGCAAGCTGAAGGTCCGCTACCGCTAATCGGTCAGCGTTGCGCCGTAAGCCGGACGGCCGCCCTCCGCAGAGGAGGGCGGCCCGTTCGGTGGTTCACCGCGGAGTCATGGAATGCGCATCGACCGACTTGCCCGATCCATTCAATCCCGTCAAGCATCTGATCGCTGCGTTCACCAGCGACTTCGACGGCAAGCTGGTCCCGATCGTCGTGGACGCCTGGAACTGCATCGCGCGCACCGGGAGCGAATTCCTCACGGCGGGTGGTGATGCTGAAGTAGTGGACCGGCGAGCGGTCCGCTACTTCATGTGCGCGACGATGTTCTCGCCGAACTCGCTGCACTTGATCTCGGTGGCGCCTTCCATCAGTCGCGCGAAATCATAGGTCACGCGTTTCGAGGCGATCGCCCCATCCATACCCCTGATGATCAGGTCGGCGGCCTCGTCCCAGCCCATGTAACGCAGCATCATCTCGCCCGACAGCACCACGGAGCCGGGATTCACCCGATCGAGATTGGCGTACTTGGGCGCGGTGCCGTGCGTGGCCTCGAACACCGCGTGGCCGGTGAGGTAGTTGATGTTGCCGCCGGGTGCGATGCCGATGCCGCCCACCTGAGCGGCCAGCGCGTCGCTCAAGTAGTCGCCGTTCAGGTTGAGCGTGGCGATCACGTCGAACTCGTCGGGCCGCGTCAGTACCTGCTGCAACGCGATGTCGGCGATCGCGTCCTTTACCAGTAGCCTGCCGCCGGCCAGCGCGGCTTTCTGCTCGGCGTTGGCGGCGTCCTCGCCTTTGGCAGTTCGCGTGCGCTCCCATTGCTCCCAGGTGTAGGTCTGCGCCGCGAATTCCTTCTCGGCCAGCGCGTAGCCCCAGTTGCGGAACGCGCCTTCGGTGAACTTCATGATGTTGCCCTTATGCACGAACGTCACGCTCTTCCGCTGGTGGCGCACCGCGTACTCGACCGCCGCGCGGATCAACCGCTCGCTCCCTTCCTGCGACACCGGCTTCAAGCCGATCGCCGAGCTGGCCGGGAAGCGCACTTTCTTGAACGACGAAGGAAAGCTCTCCTGCAGGAACGCGAGCACCTTCTTCACTTCTTCGCTCCCAGCCGCGTACTCGATGCCGGCGTAGATGTCTTCGGTGTTCTCGCGGAAGATCACCATGTCGACCCGCTCGGGATGCTTGACGGGCGAGGGCACGCCCTGGAACCAGCGCACCGGGCGCAGGCACACGTAGAGATCGAGGATCTGGCGCAGCGCCACGTTGAGCGATCGGATGCCGCCGCCGACCGGCGTAGTGAGCGGGCCCTTGATTCCGACCAGGTACGAGCGGAACGCGTCCAGGGTCTCGTCGGGCAGCCAGCTGCCGGTCCGGTCGAAAGATTTTTGCCCCGCGAGCACCTCGTGCCAGGCGATCTTCCGCTGGCCGCCGTAGGCCTTCTCGACCGCGGCGTCGAACACGCGCACCGAGGCGCGCCAGATGTCGGGGCCGGTGCCGTCGCCCTCGATAAACGGAATCACCGGATGGCTCGGCACGTTGAGCCTGCCGTTCTTCAGCGTGATCGCCTCGCCCTGGATGACGCTCATGTTCTCAGCTCCTCGGTAGCATCGGGTCGGCTCGCCGTTCGGCGGACCTCGCCCGCCAGCGCAAACGGCGCGCGGATCGATAGGGATAGACGTCGAGCACTTCGCCACGCGCATGCAGCTCCTGCATGCGCAGCCAGAACGCCGGGCCGAGCAGCTCCGCGTGATGCTGCATGAAAACCGCGAGCAGTTCCTCCTGGAGCCCCAGGAAGTTCCGGAATTCCTCCGGGAAGATATCCCTCTCGCTCACGTAGAACCAGGGCTCACCGGAGGACTCGTCGTCCTCGTTGCGCGGCGGCGGCAGCGCCCGGAAGCGGCATTCGTCGAGCCGGCACAGCTCGTCGTAGTCGTAGAAGATCAGGCGCCCGTTGCGCGACACGCCGAAGTTCTTGGTGAGCATGTCGCCGGGAAAGATGTTGGTGGCGGCGAGGTCGCGCATCACCTGCCCGTAGTCCACCACCGCTTCGCGCGCCGCGGCCGGCGAGGCCTCGCGCAGGTAGACGTCGAGCGGGCGCAGCCGGCGCTCGGTGTAGAGGTGCGCGATCACCACCTGATCGCCGTCGAGGCGCACGCGCTCGGAGCAGAGCGCCAGCAATTCTTCGAGCAACACGGGATCGAAGCGCGAGCGATCGAACTCGAGGTGCTCGAACTCCTGCGCGTCCACCAGCCGGCCGGCGCGATCGTGGCGGAAGACCAGGCGGTACTTGCGTCTCACCTCCTCGGCGGTGACGGTCTTGGGTGGCTCGAAACGGTCGCGGATCACCTTGAACACCACGTCGAAGCCGGGCAGCGTAAACACGCACATCACCATGCCGCGCTGGCCGGGAGCGATCTCGAAGCGGTCGTCGGTCGTGGCGAGATGGTGGAGGATCGAGCGATACAGCTCGGTCTTGCCATGCTTGTTCCAGCCAATCGCGTTGTAGAGCTCGGCGATCGGCTTGTGCGGCATGATCGCGTGCAAGAACTCGACCAGCTCGTGCGGCCGATCCACGTCCACGAAGAAGTAGGCGCGCGCGAAACTGAACACGATGCTGACCTCGTCGCGCGAGACCAGCACGGCGTCCACCACCACGCGACCTTCGGGGTTGGTCAGGGCGAGCACCAGCGGCAGCGACTCGCCCTCGGTGAGGAGCTCGCCGACCAGATAGGCGCCCTTGCCGCGAAAGAACACCGGCTCCGCCAGCGTCAGCCCGCGGATCGCCTCGGGCGCGACGTCGCCGAGGCCGCGCGCGATCTCGTCGGCAATGCGACCCGCGTCGCCCGCGGCGTCATCCCACGGCACGCGAAACTCGTAGTGGGCGAACACCTCGGCGAACAGCTGCGCCAGCGAGCCGCGGCGATCGAAGCGCGCGACCAGCGCCGAATCACCGGCGGCCGCGCCGGAAGCACCTGGAGCCCCGCGATGCTCGGCGGGAGGAGAGACGAACTCCATTTCGCCATTGACGCCGACGGTGTGGAAGATCCGGCGCGTGAAACTGTTGAAGAAGGTCTCCGCCACCTCGCGATCGCCGCGCCCGGCAATGCGATCGGCATAGGCGTTCCGCAGCTCGATCCAGGTGTCGGCGTCGGCGAAGCGCGGCCCGAGCAGACCATGGAGCAGATCGAGCCCCTCGCGCACCGATTCGTTGTAGAGATCGAGCCGCGCGGCCGAATCGCGCTGGGTCGCATGCCAGTCGCGCCGCTCGAAGTTGGCGCGCGCGCAGCGAACGATCTCGCGCTGGTGCAGGAAGTAGCGGTGAAAGGTGGCGTCGATGATCTCGGCGCCCTGGGCGATGGGCTCGTCCTCGAGCGGCTTGGCCACGCGCCCCGGCGCTACCTCGGGCCCGCCGGCGACGTGGCGGGCGTGTCCGGCATGGAGAAGTTCACGGCCGGCGGCTCATCGTCGGTCAGATAGAAGAACTGATCGCGAAATTCATCCAGGGTGAGCCCGGCGGTGGTGGCGAACCTGGCGGTCTCCTGGGCATTGTCGAAGTCGTCGCGCCGCAGCCGGATCATGTAACGGCGCGCGATTGCGTAGCGCTCGGAGGCGACGTCCACCAGCCGCACGCGCGGCCGCCCGGTGACCGGATCCACCAGTGAAGCAAACGGCACCGGCACGAAGTGGCCGGCTTGCATAGTGACGACGACCCCCGAGCCGCCCTGCAGCAGATACTTGGCGGCACAGTAGCCGAGGTCGCGGGCGTATTCCATGTCGAACGCGATCGGGTCGGCGCAGCGCAGCTCGTAACCGATGTTCTTGGCGACGATGGTGGACTTGAGCCCGAACTCACGCAGCCGCCGTTCCACCGAGTGCTTGAGCGCCTCACCGATGTTGACCTCGGCGATGCGGAGATGGCCGTGCGCGTCGCGTTCGGCCGATTCGATCGCCGAGAGATCCTGGGGGTCGATATCGAGCACCACGCCCTCGGCGATCACCGCCAGCCCGTCGCGCCGGTCGCCATTCAGGCGCTTGAGGATCGCGCCCACCAGCGTGTCGACCAGCGTCTTCAGGCGGATCGGCCTCATGCGGAATTCTTCCGGGATCAGGGTGAGCGTGGCGCCGGCGGCCTTGCCCATTCCGAGCGCCAGGTGGCCGGCCTTGCGACCCATCGCGATTACGAAATACCACCGCGACGTGGTCTTGGCGTCCACCAGCAGGTTCTTCAGGATCTCGACGCCGATGTGGCGCGCGGTCTGGAAGCCGAAGGTGTCGACGTGGGGCGGCAGATCGAGGTCGTTGTCGATCGATTTCGGCACGTGCACCACGCGCAGGCGGCCATCGGCGTGCTGATGCAGGCGCAGCGCCGAGAACGCGGTGTCGTCGCCGCCGATGGTGATCAGGTCGGTGACGCCAAGTCGCAGCAGCGCGAGGATCGTGTTCTCGAGGTGCTCGACGTTGATGGTGGGATTGGCCCGCGAGATGCCGATGTAAGAGCCGCCGCGGAAGTGGATGCGGCTGACGTTGTCGATCGAGAGCGGGCGCACGTGCTCGATGTCGCCGTGCATGATGCGCTCGAAGCCGTCCTCGACGCCGAGCACCTCGACGCCTTCCAGCGCGGTGCGAATGGTGGCGGCGCCGATCACCGCGTTGATGCCGGGCGCGGGGCCGCCGCCCACCAGAATCGCGAGCTTGCGCGGTTGCGTCATCGAGTGGATCCGGGGTTCACGCCGCGATTGTTCGGTGTGGCGCGCTGCCGGTCAAGTGGCCGGGGATCCCCGCGCAGCCGACTCAGCTCGTCTTCTTCTCCCGGAACTTGATGCCGCAGCCAAACGCCTTGGTCTCCGCGGTGGTGACGTCCTTGCCGGCGATCACCGCGTCGACCGCGTCCTGCAGCCAGTGCTGGGTCACCGCGCTCTGATCGCGCGCGTTGTCGTCCACGGTGCCGTGGTAGACCAGCTTGCCGCTCGCGTCGAACAGGAACGCCTCGGGCGTGCGGGTTGCGCCGAACGCACGCGCCATGTCTGAAGTGGCGTCCACGACGTAGGGGAACTTGAGCCCGAGCATTTTCGCGCGCGCCTGCATGCCGGCGAAGTCATCCTCGGGATAGGCGACCGGATCGTTCGGGTTGATCGCCACCACGCCAATGCCTTTGGCCGAGGCGCCGTTGCCGATCGCGGCGACGCGCGTCTGCCAGGCCTGCGCCCACGGGCAGTGATTGCAGGTGAAAACCACCAGCGTGCCCTTCTTGCCGGCGACCCCGGTGAGCGTGACGTCCTTGCCGTCCACCGACTTCATCTTCACGTCCTTCATCGGCGCGGTAGCGCCGATGGCGAGCGGTCGCGGCTGATCCTGCGCGTGGACCGCGGCTGCGAAGAGCAGTGGAACGACGGGAAGCCAGCTGAGTCGTGACAGGCGCATGGCGCGTCTCCGAGGGTGGAGGGTTGCGGGAATCGATCTAGTGGGTGTTGGCGGCGAGCGCTTCGATCACGGCATGCTCGAACTTGCTCTCGTCGGCGCGACCTTCCCAGAATGCCACCTGCCGGCCGGAGCGGTCGAACACCAGCGTTGCCGGAAGCGCGCCGGTCCACTGCGGGTAGATGGCGTTGATGAATTTCTGGTCGTCGCCGGTCTTGAGATAGCTGGTGTCGGTGTAGCCCTGGGTGGCCAAGAACTTGCGCACCGCCGGGAGCTGATCTTCGAAGTCCACCGACACCAGCACCAGCCGCACGCGATCTTCCTTGTGCACGCGCGCCACGCGAATCAGCGCCGGCATCTCGTCGCGACAGGGCGGGCACCAGGTCGCCCAGAGGTTGACGATGGTGGCATCGCCGCGCCTGGCGCGCGCCAGCACCTGCTCGGCGGTGGTGGGCGTCACCGGCGGGTAGAGCTGCATGTCGCTATCGGTGGCGCGGGCCGCAGACGTGTCGCCCATCTCCTGATTGGACTTGGAGCAGCCGATCGAGACGGCCGCGATCGCGACACCAAGCCAGAGGAGCAGGCGGCGGGAAGTCATGGCAAGAGTTTGATGCCGTGGTTGCTGGAAGGTGTCCCGCCCGCGTCAAACAGCGCGAAAATGACTCGGGCCGGCTAGCGCCGGCGGGACGAGCTCGCTAGACTCACGCGCCTCATGCCCTCGTTCGACCGCTTCCTGAGCCGGGGCGTGGCCCCGGCGGCTCTCGCGCTGCTCGCGGTCACGCTCGCCACCCACAGCCACGCCGCGCCGCCGGCGGCAAGCCCGGTGAGCGCGAAGCCCATGCCGGTCGAGCTGGTCGAGACACGGCCGGTCGAAACCGCGATCGGCAATCCCGCGCTGCAGGCCGCGCTACCCGCGTGGCTCGCGCTCATCGCCGACGCGCGTCGAACGCTCGACATCGAGGAGTTCTATCTATCCACCTGGCCGGGCGAGCCGATGGATCCCGTGCTGCGGGCGCTCGGCGAAGCGGCGAGGCGTGGCGTCAAGATCCGGCTGCTGCTCGATTCGCGGATGTACAGGACCTATCCGCGCGACGCCGATTCGCTGTCCAACGTGCCGGGCTGGCAGGTGCGGCTGGTGGACTTTGGCCGCATCTCGGGCGGCATTCAGCACGCGAAGTTCTTTCTGGTGGACGGCCGCATCGCGTACGTCGGCAGCCAGAACTTCGACTGGCGATCGCTCGAGCACATTCACGAGCTGGGCGTCGCGATTCGCGACGAGCGCGTCGCCAGCGACTTCGAGCAGGTGTTCGAGATGGACTGGGCGGTGGGGCGCGCGCCCTCCGCGCCGCCCGACACCACGCGCCAGGCGTTCGTGCCGCCCGCGTATCGCTCGTCCGGGGCGCTGCCCTATCGGATCGCCCAGGCGCCGGGCGACACGGTCGAGCTGTGGCCCGGCTGGAGCCCCAGGGGCTTCGTGCCCGACACCGCGTTGTGGGATCTGACTCGCATCGTGAAGACGCTCGATGACGCGCGTGGTGAAATCGCGATCCAGATCTACGCCTACTCGCCCACCGGCCGCGATGCCAACACCCTGCCGTTCGATGCCGCGCTGCGCCGCGCCGCAGCCCGCGGCGTGCGCGTGAAGATGATCGTGCCTGACTGGACGGTGGGTGGCGGCGGATTCAAGTCGATTCAAGATCTCGCCACCGTTCCCAATGTCGAGGTGCGACTGTCGAGCGTGCCGGAATGGAGCGGTGGCTACATTCCGTTCGCGCGCGTCGAGCACTGCAAGTACATGGTGGTGGATTCGCTCGTGACCTGGGTGGGCACCGACAACTGGGAGCCGAGCTATTTCTTCAACGCGCGGAATCTCTCGGTGACCATGAAGAACCGCCGCCTCGCTCGACAGGCGCGGGCGATCTTCGAGTCGAGCTGGACGGCGCCCAGCACCTCGCCCCTCGACCCGAAGGCCACCTATGCGCCGCGCATCCACGGCGATCAACCGCCGGCCGGACGCGTGAAGTACGGCGGCTGAGCGCGCCGCCCCACGCGGCTCTCAGCGGTAGATCACTCCCCAGGTGTTGCCCGCCTGTGGCGAGAGCACCGGGTTCTCGATCCAGCTCCGTACGTACCAGTGATCCGCGTCGGCGGGCTGGCCCGCTTCGAGCCATGCGGCATCGCCGCGAACCAGCGCCAACCGCTGCATGCCGTCGAATATCGGGAACACGTCGCCGTCGCCGATCATGGTCTGCAGCAGGGCGTGCTCGATGAGCACGACTTGGAAGCGCGCGGGGTCGTCGAGGTGCGCGGGGTCGGCCGAGACAGTCCAGCCGGTGGCCATCAGGTGCATGGCGCGCGCGGGTGGCATCTGCACGCCCTCGCGGTTCACGAATCCCCGGGCAAGGTGTCGTAACGAGAGCCGCTCGTCTTCGGCGGTGAATCCCATCGGGTGCTGAATGATGAGCCCCGCCTCCCCGAATTCGAAACAGAAATCGGCGCTCAGCACCAGCCGGTATTCTCTCGACCAGCCGTGAGCGTAGGCGCCCAGCAATCGGCGCACCGCTCCGCGCGGGCTGTCGGAGGCGTCGAGGCTGTCCCAGACCTCGCGTTGATCCGCGAAGTCCTCGAGCGGCGACACCGCCGCCACGTCTTCGACGTTCCAGATCAGCGTGTCGTTGCGCGCACACGCCACCTGCCCGTGCGCCGGACGCGCGAGGCTGGCCGCCAACGCCGCGGCGACCGCCAGCCAACCGCGGGGGAGATGGAGGTATCGAGCGGATTTCATGTGAGGCTCCCCGATCGCGCGAGGCGATCTTCCCCGACGGCGGCGCGGCCCGATGCGCCCGTGAAGGGCCGGGGAACCTCACAAGAAGCGGTTGAAATTCAATGCAAGCCTCGTACCCGGTCGGCGGGTTCGCCAAGTTCGGGCGCTGCAACGAGCGCATCACGGAACTGGTTTCACCGACCGTTACCGGGTGTCACCCCGGGGTGACAATCCCGGCGATTCCGCGTCCGCTCACGGAATCGCCCGATCTTCGCTAGACTGCGAGCGTGATCATCGACCCTCAGAGCCTCTCCCCGAACGCCATGTATCACTGGATGATCGCGGTGATCGTGCCGCGGCCGATCGCGTTCGTCTCCACCCTGAGCCGCGCCGGACAGCGGAACGTCGCGCCGTTCTCGTACTTCGTCCCGATCAGCAGCGCCCCGCCGCTCATCGGCATCGCGATTCAGGATCGCGCCAACGATCCCAAGGACACGCTCCGCAACATCCGCGAGACCGGCGAATTCGTGGTGAACCTGGTCAACGAGCCGCTGCTCTCGCCGATGGTGCGGACTTCGGGGGAGTGGCCGGCGGACGTGGATGAGTTCGATGTCTCCGGGATCGAATCGGCCCCGTCGACCATCGTGAAACCGCCACGGGTCGCGCTGTCGCCGGCCTCGATGGAATGCCGGACTTATCGCGAGGTGGAGCTCGGGAGCTCGGCGTTCGTTGTCGGGGAGATTCTGCGCCTGCACGTCGACGACGCGATGCTGGTGGAAGGTCGAGTGGACCCGGAAAGGCTTCGCGCCGTGGGCCGCCTGGGGGGCGACGCCTACAGCATCGTGCGCGGGGTGGTGCGCGAAGCGCGTCCGAAAGTACAGCGCGGGAGCGCGGCGTGAAGGGGCGCGCGCGAGCGATCGCCGGCGTGGCCATCGCCGCGCTTGCAGCCGTTCCAATCGCGGGCGTGAGTCACGCCAAGCCGAAGAAGGCGGCGCCGCCGGCGGCGACATCGCCGGCGGATACGTCGCTGCTCGAACAGTATGCCGCCACCAATCGCTTCCGGCTCGGCCGGCCGAGCGATTTCAAGATCACGCCGAGCGGCGATGCGGTGCTGTTCCTGCGCTCGGCACCGCGCAGCTTCGTGCAGGACCTGTGGACCTGGGACCCGAAGAACGCGAGCGAGCGCGTGCTGGCCTCGTCCGAGAAGATCCTGCGCGGCGGAGAAGAGAGCATCTCGCCGGAGGAGCGCGCGCGCCGCGAGCGCCAGCGACAGAGCGCGCGCGGCATCACCAGCTATCAGCTCTCGGAGGACGGCGCTCGCGTGCTGGTGCCGCTCGACCGACATCTCTATCTGGTCGAACGTTCGTCGGGCGCGACTCGGCCCCTGCCCGACGCGGCCGGCGCGCCGGTGGACGCGCGCTTCTCGCCCGACGGCCGCCTGGTGGCGTGCGTGCGCAACGCCGACCTATGGGTGACCGACATCGCCAGCGACAACGGCTGGCGCCTGACCAGCGGCGGCTGCGACAGCGTGACGCACGGTCTCGCCGAGTTCGTCGCACAGGAGGAGATGGCGCGTCAGGAGGGCTACTGGTGGTCGCCCGACAGCAAGACGATCGCATACGAAGAGGCTCGCTTCGGCGGGGTCGAGAAGCTCTACGTCGCCGATCCCTCGCATCCCGAGCGTGAGGCGGAAGGCACGCCCTATCCGCGGCCCGGCGAGGCCAACGCCGAGGTGAAGCTCGGTTTGATTCCCGCCCAGGGCGGGCACACGACCTGGGTGCAGTGGGACGTCAAACGGTATCCCTACCTGTGCACCGTGAAGTGGTCGAAGAACGCGCCGCTCACGCTGGTGGTGATGAATCGCGAGCAGACCGAGCTCGCGATTCTCAGGGCCGACCCCGAGAATGGCGGCACCAGCACGTTGTGGGTCGAGAAGGATCGCGCCTGGCTCAACCTGCGCCAGCAGGTGCCGCGCTGGCTCGAGGACGGCAGCGGATTCCTGTGGATCTCGGAGCGCAGCGGCTGGCCGCAGCTCGAGCTGCACGCGCCGGACGGGAAGCTGGTGCGGCCACTCCACGCGCCGGATCTCAACCTGCGCGAGTTGCTGGCGGTGGATGAAGAGGCGGGAACGGTGTGGGTGAGCGGCGGAGCCGATCCCACGCAGACCCAGCTGTTCTGGCTGCCGCTCTCGGGTGCGGGCGAGGCGATTCGCGCCACCAGCGCCACCGGAGTTCACGGGGCGACATTTGGACACACCACGTTGGTCTACGTCGAATCCTATGAGGGGCTCGACGGACAGATCCGTTACACGGTGCACCGGCGCGGCGGCGAGCTGCTCGGCGACGTTCGCTCGCTGGCCGAGCAGCCGCGCATCACGCCGCGACTCGAGCTGGTGGACGCCGGCGATTCGCTTTCGTGCCGCGCCGCGATCATCCGCCCGCGCGATTTCCGCTCCGACCGCCGCTACCCCGTGATCGTCAACGTCTACGGCGGACCGCATTCGCAGATGGTGACGGCGCAACCCTCGCGCTATCTGCTGGCGCAATGGCTGGCGGATCGCGGCTTCGTGGTGGTGTCGATCGACGGCCGCGGCACCCCGGCGCGCGGCCGGACGTGGGAGCGCGCGATCTCCGGGAATCTCATCGACGTCCCGCTCGGCGATCAGGTCGCGGCGCTCAA
Source organism: Candidatus Sulfotelmatobacter sp. (assembly GCA_035498555.1). Classification (NCBI taxonomy): domain Bacteria; kingdom Pseudomonadati; phylum Acidobacteriota; class Terriglobia; order Terriglobales; family Candidatus Korobacteraceae; genus Candidatus Sulfotelmatobacter; species Candidatus Sulfotelmatobacter sp. Next base: position 4,124 of record DATKAB010000002.1, on the reverse strand, counting down.
GAAGCTGGGCGCGGCCCACCCCGAGATGGACATGAGCCGGGTCGGGATCTTCGGCTGGTCGTTTGGCGGCTACTTCACGGCCATGGCCGTGATGCGGCGTCCCGACGTGTTCCGCGCCGGCGTCGCCGGGGCGCCGGTGGTGGACTGGCGCGACTACGACACCTTCTACACCGAACGCTACCTGAATCTGCCGCAGAACAATCCGCGCGGCTACGAGGCCAGCTCGGTGCTGACCTACGCGAAACAGCTCGAGCGGCCGCTGTTGATCGTGCACGGCACCACCGACGACAACGTGCACTTCCTCAACAGCCTCAAACTGACCGACGCGCTGTTCAAGGCCGGCAAGCCGTTCGAGTTCCTGCCGCTCTCCGGCTTCACGCACATGGTCGCGGACCCGCTGGTCACGAAGCAGCTTTATACGCGGATCGCCGAATTCTTCGAGCGCGAGCTGGCGGTGCAACCCGACAATGGGAGCGCGAGCGTCTCGCGCTGATTCCGTAGCCGTCGTGACCAGCGTGCGGATTCCGATTCGTTCCAAGGAAGAGCTGTGGACCTTCACCCAGCGGAACCTGCCGCTGTGGGACGTGCTCGACTTCTTTCCGAATGACGCCATCGGCGCGCGAGGGCCGGGCGATGCGCCGAGACCGTACCTGGTGAAGCCGATCACGATCGAGACCGATCTCGGCTTCAGCTTCGAGACCGACATTCAATATGGCTCGTGGGTGTTCCGGCCGAAGTCGCCGAAGCTCCCCGGCATGATGAAGTGGTGCCGCGAGCGCGGGCTCGAGATCGGGGACACGATCGTGTTCGAGAAGCTCGAGCCTCGTCGCTACGCGCTGCGGCTCGAGAAGCGTCCCGGCACGCCAGTCGGCCCTTGACACTCCGCGGTTCCGATTCCACCATCCCGCGCCATCGGAGGTTCCTGAACGCAGGCTCGGTTCGTGTTCGACCCCGGAGCGACCGCCGCCATGAGTGAGACGCGCGCGCAGCAGGCTGGAGCGCCCATCCAATTCGCTCTGTCGCGAGGCGGCGCCGTGTTCTGGGTTCTGAAGAAGATCGGCCTCGAGCCCGAGGGCCGGCGCGCGGTGATCGCTGCATTCCTGTTGCCTCTGATCGGCTGGCTGCCGCTTCTGCTGCTGTCGCTCAAGGATCATCTCGCGATCGGCGATCACGTCACGATTCCATTCCTGAAGGACGTGCGTGCCTATTGCCGGTTCCTGGTGGCGGTGCCTCTGCTCATCCTCGCGGGTCCGGCGATCGACGCTCGCCTCGGCGCTGCGATCTCCCGGCTCGTGGAGGGGGGAGTGATCCCCGCCGGCAAGCGAAGCGAGTTCGACCGCGCGCTCTCCCGCCTCAATCGTTCGCGCGATTCGTGGCTACCGGAGCTGGTGATTCTGACCCTCGTGGTCGCGCTCGCCTGGCTCGAGGTGACTCAGGGGGTGCCCAGCGTGGTCACCGGCTGGCTGGGCGGCGCCGAGCAGTCTCATCTCACCGCCGCGGGCTGGTGGTACACGCTGGTGAGCCTCCCGATCTTCCTGGTGCTGGCGATGCGATGGCTGTGGCGAATCTTCCTGTGGGGGAGGTTCCTCAGACGGATCGCCGGCCTGGATCTCGAGCTGATCCCGACCCACCCCGACGGAGTGGGAGGGCTCGGCGTGTTGTCAGAGGCCGCGATCGGCTTGAATCTGGTGGTGGCGGCGTTTTCCATCACGCTGGGAGGCGCGGTCGCCACCCGCATGCTGTATTTCGGCGAAACGCTCGAGACCAGCCAGTGGGCGATCGGCGCGTTCGTCGTGATCGCGGCGCTGTTGTTCCTGGGGCCGTTGATGGTGTTTTCGCCGGCCCTCGGTCGCGCGCGCTTCAAGGGATTGCTCGACTACGGCGATCTCGCCGACGACTACGTCCGGGCGTTCGATCACAAGTGGCTCGGGCGATCGGCGAGCCGGAATTCGGAAGGCGACCGCGTGCAGGCATCCGGCGAAATGCTGCTCGGGAGTGGAGACGTCCAGTCGCTTGCCGACATCGGTGGCAGCTTCCAGCGCGTGGCGCAGATGAGGGTCATCCTGGTCACGCCCCGCATCGCAGCGCTGCTGGTGGTCGCGGCGCTCGGTCCGATGCTGGCGCCGCTGTCCGCCGTCGTGCCGGTGGTTCAGATCCTGGAGAAGCTGCTGCAGCTGATCGGCAGGTGAGCGGAGCGCCCCCGAGTCGCCGGCGCTCCGCCGCCTCAGGCCGGAATCTTCTCGAGCAGCTCGCTCAACTCCGGAAAACGCCCCAGCTGCTTCTTCGAGAAGATCAGCCGGCCGTCGAGCACCACCTCGAAAACGCCGCCGCTGCCTTTGATGAGTGAAGGTTCGAGGTCCCGAACCTTCCTGATCTCCGCCGCCAGACTGGCGGCGCGGGGTAAATAGCCTCACTGACCGCAGTAGGTGATCTCGAGTTTCATTGCGCCTCCGAAAGTGTGAGCGCGCGCCCGCACGGATTGTATCGGTCGCCGGCCGGCGCTCCAACAGGTTTGACGCGCGCTCGCCCTTGAGCGAACGTGCGCCACTCGATGCTCAAGCCAGCTGCCTCGACTCTCGATCGGCTGCGCCGCGCCCTCGGCGACGGGCTTCTCACCGAAGAGCCCATGAAGCACCACACCACCTTCCGCATCGGAGGGCCGGCCGATTTCTTCTTCGCGGCACGGACTCCCGATCTGGTGGTCACGGCGCTCCGCACCGCCCGCGAGAGCGGCGTGCCCGTTTTCCTGCTTGGCGGCGGCAGCAACCTCCTGGTTTCCGATGAGGGATTCCGCGGGCTGGTTCTCAAGAATTCCTGCACCGACGTGGAGTTCGACGGGACGGTGGCGCAGGTGGGCTGTGGCACCGATTTTCTCGAGCTGATCTATCAGTGCCGCGACCGCTCGCTCGCGGGGCTCGAGTTCGCGGCCGGGATTCCGGGCTCGGTGGGTGGTGCGCTGTACGGTAACGCCGGCTGCTACGGCGACGACATCGGCCACTACACGCTCGAGTGCACGCATGTGGATCCGGGCGGCACGCTGGTCGAGACGCGACCGGCCGGATGGTACGAGTTCGCCTATCGCGACTCGCGCCTCAAGCGCGAGCCGAAGGTTCTGCTCACCGTGCTGCTCCAGTTCCGCGAGGGCGATCGCGCGGCGATCGGAAGGGAGATCGAGGAGAAGCTCGAAATCCGCCGCCAGAAGCACCCGCAGTGGCGGATCGAGCCCACCGCCGGCTCCTACTTCAAGAACCTGCCGCCCGATTGGCAGATGCCGGGCGGCAAGCTGTCTCCCGGAACGCGCCGCGTCGCGGCGGGGCAGCTGCTCGATGAATGCGACTGCCGCGGCCTGCGCATGGGCGACGCGCAGGTATTCGCGAAGCACGCCAACATCATCGTGAACGTCGGCCACGCCACCGCCGGCGACGTGCTCGAGCTGGCGGCGGAGATGAAGCGCCGGGTGCGCGAGAGATTCGGCGTCGAGCTGGAGGAAGAGGTCATGTTCCTGGGCGAGCGGCCCGAGGTCCGCGTGGGTGGCGCCGAGGTTGCGAGATGAAGGAGCGATCCACACGGGCATGAAGCGCGTGGAGTCGGTGCTGGCCGAGCTGGACTCGGCGCGGCGGCGGCTGCTCGCCGAGGTCGAGGGCCTGCAGGATCCACGATTCGGCGAAGTTCCGCGGGGCGGCGGCTGGTCGGTGTCGCAGGCGATCCAGCATCTCGCCGCCTCCGAAGAGGGCATCGCGCGCGGCATCGAGGCCGGCAACGCCGGAAGGCTCCGGGCGAAGAAGCTCGGCTCCGACTCGCTGCGACGCCTGCTCTACTCCAGCAATCTCTACAAGGTGGTGCCGTTCAAGACCCGGCCGGCCTTCGATCCCGAACGGGCGCTGCCGCGCGACGAATCCATGGCGCTGCTGGCGGCGAGCCGCGCGCGGTTGCTGTGCGCCATCGAAGAGGGCGAGCGCCGAAATCTGTGGAGCTACCGGCTGCGCCATCCGATCTTCGGACTGCTCTCGATGCCGGAGATGCTTCGCTTCCTCGCGTACCACGAGGAGCGGCATCGGCTGCAGATCGTGCGCATCAAGGCGGCGCTCGCCCGCAACGGGAATTGAGCGCGGACCAGGCCCCGG
>DATKAB010000001.1 GCA_035498555.1 Candidatus Sulfotelmatobacter sp. | reverse complement strand
GCGAGCGTCGAGAACCCGGCGCTGATTCACCTGCACGGCGGGCCGGGCCTCTCCGAATCGGCTTTCTTTCGCCACTTCAATTCGCCCCTCGAGCGCGGCTTCACGGTGATCTCGTGGGACCAGCGCGGCGCGAACCGGTCGTACGATCGGAATCTTCCCGGAGCCTCGATGACGGTCGAACGATTCGTCTCGGACCTCGATGAGCTGGTGAGCGCGGTGTGCGCTCGACTGAGACAAAGCCGGGTGGTCATCTTCGGCCATTCGTGGGGCTCCGCCCTCGGCGTCCTCTATGCCGCTCGCCATCCCGAGAGAGTCGCGGCCTACGTCGGCTCCGGTCAGATCGGCGACTGGGCGAAAGCCGAGCGACTGACCTACGAGTTCGCGCTGGCCGAGGCGGTGCGGCAGGGGAAGCCGGGTGCGGTTCGGGCGCTTCGGGCGATCGGGCCTCCCCCTCACTCCGGCGAGCTCGCGATGAAGCATCGCCTCCTGCTGATGCAGCTCGACGGCCAGATGAAGCCGCGCTATCTGTGGAAGGTGGCGCGCGTTCTGTTCTCCAACGGCGAGTCGTCGTTCCTCGATCTCCCGCGCTTCTGGCGCGGCATGGAGTTCTCGATGGACGTGATGTGGCCCGAGGTGACGAGGCTGAATCTGGTGATCCAGGTGCCCGAGCTCCGCGTGCCGGTGTTCTTCTTCCTCGGCCGGCACGACCACATCGTGTTCCCGGAGACCAGCGTCGAGTACTTCGAGGCGCTGCGCGCGCCGTCGAAGGAGCTCATCTGGTTCGAGAACTCAGGCCACGAGCCGTTCATGGACGAGCCCGAGAAATTCAACACCGCGATGTTGGAGCGGGTACGCCCGCTGGCGGCTCGCTGAGTCGCTTACGCTTTCGCGGTCGCCTGGTTCTCGAGGATGCGCTCGAGCTGGATGCGGTGCCGCATCGGATGCACGACCGCGTGCTCGAGCAGCATTTCCACGCTCATCAGATCGCCCCAGCGCGTCTTGTGCACCTGCTTGTCCAGCTCGTCATCCGTGACCTGCGCAAGATGTCTCGGGTAGGCCTTCAATACCATCTCGGCGAACTCCGGTAGTCGCGCGGCGATCGCGCTCGCGTCCTTGCTGTCGTCCACGTCGGTGACCGGGCGCTGAACCCACTCGCCGATCCGCGTCAGGTAGCCGCGCGCCGCCATCATGACGTGCGCCGACAGCTGCTCGCGACTCGCGTAGCTCTCGTCGCCGTGGGCCTCGGGCATCGGGGCACTGGCGGCGATGAAGCGCCTCCAGACCTCGAGAAACCTGCGCATCTCCTGCTCGTGGAGCTCGACCAGGCTGCGAACGGCACGGCTGCGGAATTCCATGGCTAATCCCTCGGTTGATGGGGTGCGGCCGGATTCATCGAGCCAGATAACCGCCGTCGATCGGATAGTAGCTGCCGGTGATGAACGACGCCTGATCCGAGCACAGGAAAAGTACCAGCGTCGCCACTTCCTCGGGCAGCCCCAGCCGACCGATCGGATGGAGGGGCAGCACCGCATCCTCCATGCCCGCGATCAGGGGGGTGCGGATGAAACCCGGTCCGATCGCGTTGATTCGAATGCCCCGCGAAGAGTACTCGAGCGCGGCGGTCCGGGTGAGGCCGAGCATGCCGTGCTTCGAGGCGACGTAGCCGGCCGCGCCCTCGAGTCCGACCGCGGAGAGGATCGAGCCCATGTTCACGATCGCGCCGCGACCGCCCTTGAGCATCGCGGGGATCTCGTACTTCATGCAGTAGAACGCGCTCGACAGATTGGTCTCGATCACGTGGTGCCAGCCTTCCACCGTGAGGTCGGCGGTGCGCGCCTGCTCGCCGCCGATGCCGGCGTTGTTGCAGGCGCAGTCCAACCGACCGAACTTCTCGATCGCGAGCGCCACCATGGCCTGGCAATCCTCGGCGCGGCTCACGTCCGTGCGGAAGCCGAGAGCCTCGCCGCCGGCGGCCTCGATCGACCGGGCGGTTTCCTGTGCGCTCGCCTGGTTCACGTCGGATGCGAGCACCTTGGCACCAGCGCGAGCGAACGCCAGCGCGGTCGCGCGCCCGATTCCCGAGCCCGCGCCGGTGACGATCGCCACTTTGCCGTCGTATTCACCCATGATTGACGATCGCTCCCTGCGGCCGAGGCCCGATGAATCGCCGTCCCCATTCGAGCGCCTGAAGTCGGCGACGCCGCCTCAATCTACCGCACCCGAGCCTGGAGCAGCAGCTCGGCGATCGCCTCGTGCACGCGTCCGGGTTGTTCGAGGTATGCGAAGTGCCCGCAGTCTTCCAAGATCTCGAGCCGGGCGCCGGGGACCGCCCGAGCAAGATTCTCGGCACACGAGACGGGGACCAGATCCTGCGCCCCATGAATGACGAGAGTCGGCGCTTCGAGTCGCCCAAGCGCCGGGGAGAGATCGTAGGCGCTCGAGTTCCAGGTCTGCCGGTAGAGCCGGTCCTCGATCGCTCGCGCCTTGAGGATGCCCTCGCGGTTGAAGCCAATGCGCAGTCGCGAGACGATGCGTTCGACGTCTTCGGGGCGCCGCAGCGCGGTGCGAAAGTGCAGCCGGTAGTACTCGGCCTCCGCCGCGATGTCGCCGGCCCTGAAGAGCGGGGTGGCGGCGATGGCTTTCATCCCCTCGAGGTCGGTGCCCGGGTTGCGTTGCCGATCCATGCGCAGCCTCTCGCGCTCTTCGAAGGAGAACGGCGCTGAATTCATCATCACTAGATGCGAGACGCGCTGCGGGTGTCGCACCGCGTATTCGGCCGCGAGCAATCCACCCCAGGAGTGTCCGAGCAGCGCCACGCGACCGAATCCCAGCGACTCACGAATGGTTTCGAGATCGTCGATCTCGGATTCGATCGTGACCGAATCGGGCTCGACGCCGTCGGCCGAGCGACCTCGGCCGCGCTGGTCGTAGTAGATGAGCCGGGCCACATCCGACAGCCGGTCGAGCTCGGGAAGCAGGTAACGGTGGTCGAAGTCGGGTCCGCCGTGGAGCACCACCACCGGCGGGCCGGTACCGATTTCACGAACGAACAGGCGGGCGCCGCGAGCCGGGATCAGGCGTTCAGCCGCGATCACGCTCGTGCGCCGCCGCGCCCGTCCATCAGCTCCTCGAGGGCATCCGCCAGATGCTGCTCGGTGATGTGGTGTGCACCGGCCTTTCGCCGGAGAGCGTCGGCGCGCACCAGCACCTCCGTTTCGCGCACGCCATCGGGCGCATGGAACTTGTAGCACGCGAGCTCGAGCCGCAGCCCGTTCGGATCGCTGAAGTAAATGGAATCCATGAAGCCACGATCGAACGCCTTGAACGGAATGCCTCGTTCCTCCAACCGCTTTGCCACCTGGGTCTGCGTGGCGCGCGAGACGTTGAACGCGATGTGCTCGAGATGCCCGATGTCGCGCGGGTGAGGGGTGGGGTCGTCCTTCCGCGTCTCGTTGGTGAACACCGTGATCAGGCGGCCGTCGCCCGGATCGAAGTAGAGGTGGGTCTCGTCGGGCTTCCCGAGGTTCGGCTGCTCGAACAGGAAGCGCATGCCGAGCAGTCCCTGCCAGAAGTCGATGGCGCTCTGGCGAGTGGAGCCGACCAGCGTGATGTGATGAACTCCCTGCACCTGGATACGTGACATGATTCTGAGCTCTCCCCGGCCGGCCGAGGTCACCGATCCCGTTCTGAAACCGATTCGTCTCCCGCCGCGTACCGGCACTCGGATGAGGGCGTGATCATAGCGGAACTCGCCAGCTTCGCCGGCGGGGCTGATCCTGGGGCTGGTCTACTTCACCGATCTCGCTCGGCGATTCGACTCCCCCGCCGGCCGGGACGGCCGCACCGGCGGTGGCGACCCTGGTGCGGTGAGAGGAACCAGCCGAGGCCCTACTCGGGCGCAACCCGTCCGGTCGCTTCGAGCATTCGCATGGTGACAGCGCCGAACAGGAAGCCGCCAACGTGCGCGAGGTAGGCCACGCCTCCCGCAGGCAATTGGGCCACCGCGCCGACGTTGACGAGCTGGGTCAGGAACCAGACGCCGATGAAGAGTG